>JAJDNM010000113.1 GCA_022340665.1 Acidobacteriota bacterium
GGCATGCTCGACCTCGACCTGTCGGGCACTCTCGAAGAGAAGCCGGTCGAGATCTCGGGGCGGCTCGGCACCCTCATCGGCCTGATCAACGCCGCCACCGTCGAGCACGACCTTTCGGGACAGCTCGGAGATATGGAGTTCGAGACCGCCGGAAAAATCGCAGACCTCAGGACGCTTGGCGGCGCGAACCTGACGGCTGAGTTGCTCGGGCCGGACCTCGCGTTGGTCGCCGAAACCTTCGATCTGTCAGGCCTGCCGAGAGACGCCTTCGAGGTCGAGCTGGAGGTGAGGGCGGCGGCCAGTGGATCTTATTTTGAACTGGTCGCCTCGGCGGGTGAGATCGTCACCGAGGTCTCGGGCACGGTCGATTCGCTCGCCAGACCCGCTGTCCTCGACGTCACTGTCGACCTCTCCGGACCCGACGTGGCGGCCGTCGGCACGCTCACTGGTGTCGAAGGTCTTCCGAGCAATCCGTTCTCTGTCTCAGGGCGCGTGTTGTGGTCCGGGTTTCCGCTCACCTGCGACAACGTCGAGGTGCGGGTTGGCGACAACTCTCTGTCGGCACATGGCGTTGTGGGCGAACCACCGCTCATGCTCGGCACCGATTTCACTTTCGACGGCAACGGGCCGGACATCGCATCGATTGCCGCACTCGCCGGCCTCAAGCTCCCGCGCAACAGTTTCTCGGTCGCCGGCCGTCTCGTCCGTCTCAAAGACGGAGTCAATGTCCAGGGGTTCGAAGCCCGGATCGGTCGCACCGACCTCGAGGTCGACGGCATTGTCGGCGATCCGCCCGAGTACGCGGGAACTGCCCTCACCGTCAAGGGCAGCGGACCGAACCTCGCCCACTTCCAGGAACTCGCCGGCACCGTCCTACCCGCCGAGCCGTTCGAGATCGACGGCAAGCTGAAGGAGGGAGAAGGCGCTATCACTCTCGAAGCGGTTCGTGCACGCCTCGGCGACACCACCGTCGAGATCGACGGACATCTCAGGACAGAGGCAGGCTTCGCTGGCAGCGACCTTCGAATAGCGGCCGACTCACCCAGCGCCTCCCGTTTGGCGGCGATGGCCAACATTTCCGGAATTCCACCTGAAACCCTCAGCATCCAGGGGCGGCTCAGGGTGCTCGAACAGGGCTATCGCGTAAACGATGTAACGGCCATTCTCGGCGACCTCGCGGTGAAGGCGGACGGCTATGTGGGTCCCCCACCGAGGCTGACCGGCAGCGATCTCGAGATCGAGGTCGAGGACCCGGACCTGTCGCATTCGGCGTCGATCGCCGGCATCACGGGTTTGCCCAGTGACCCGCTCAGCATCGATACGCGGGTCCGCGTTGAAGAGTCGGGTTATCGACTTGACGGTTTTCATGCGGTGGTCGGCGATATCGAGGCTCACGGTGACGGCTTCGTTGGTCGGCCTCCCGTACTCAACGGCACGAAGCTCGCGATCACCGCTCGAGGATCGCGAATCGCAGACCTCGGCCCCTACCTGAATCTGCCAAATCTCCCGGACGCTCGGTTCTCGGTGGCCGGCGGGTTGCGGGTGGTTGACGGGTTGTACCTGTTGGACGAAATCATCGCCGAGGTGCAGGACAACCGCGCCACGGTCAGCGGGACTCTGTCGCCATCCGAAAATCTCGCCGGAACCGATCTCATCATCGAATTCGATGGTTCCGACCTGGGTGAAGTGGGCCGCCTTCTGACCAACTTCGTCGAACTTCCCGAACTCCCTGCCGAGCCCTACACCCTCTCCGGACAGGTGGTGATCGACGATTCGGGTTACGAGCTGCGAGACGTCGAGGCAACGCTGGGCGATGCACGTGCCTCGGTGACCGGGAGGCTTGGATCGCCACCAGAATACCTGGGCAGCGACCTCAGGTTCGACATCGACGGGCCCGACGCTTCACTGTTGAGCGCGATGTCACGAGCGACAATGCCGACGGCGCCTTTCGAACTCGACGGCCACGTCGAGCGGCACGCTGCGGTTTATCGATTCCACGAGATCTCAGCTCGCCTCGGCGAGTACCGCGCGGCGATCAACGGCTCTCTCGGCGAAATGCCGAAGTTCATCGGCACCGACCTGGAGATCCGTGCCTCCGGTCCCGACGCGAATCTCTACGAGACGCTTTTCGGGATTCCGGACCTTCCGGACAAGCCATTCACACTTCACGGGCGATTCAGCGGCACACCGGAGCTTTTTTCGACCCAAGATTTCAAGCTCACATTCGGAGGCAGCGACGTTGAGGGCGTCTTCACAGTCGACATTACGGGCAAGCCAGCTGTCGACGCACGTTTGATCTCGCGGGTCCTGGACCTCAGCCACCTCCGGGAGCAGCTCGATGTCGCGGAAGACGCCACCGCTCAGAGGGGAGAGGCGGCAAAAGAGACGGGGGCAAAAGGCACCCTCCTGATACCCGACGAACCGATGGCGCTGGCGTGGCTGCAGGCGGCGGATGCAGAGGTGGCCATCAGTATCGAAGAGCTGCGTCTCCGGACGAATAACTTCCGGAATTTCACAGCCGACGCGCACCTCGAAAACGGCCGGCTCGAGATCGATCGGGCAGCGGCGTCCGGTCGTGGCGAGGGCAGAATGACCGGTTCGCTGCTCCTCGAACCGATCCAAGGAGAATATCGGTTCGAGACCAACATCTCACTCCGGAACGTCCGTCTCGACCCTCCCGACGCCGTCACACAGCTCCTGCAGCGCCCACCCATCGATATCGACATCGATCTCGGGGCCATCGGCGCGACGCCCCACGAACTCGCCAGCTCGACTCACGGCGCGGTGCAGCTGGTGATCGGCAGGGGCGTGATGGACAGCAGCGCACTCGACCGGGTGACCGCGGATATTCTGTTTAGCCTGATACAGGCGTTCAACCCTTTTGCCAAGGAGGATCCCACGACTGAGTTGGAGTGCGGGGTCGCACTCCTGCGCTTTGAGGACGGCATTGGCAAGCTCGATCCGATGGCCTTCCAGAGCGACAAGATGACCCTCCTCGGCAACGGAAAGATCGACCTTCGGACTGAAAAGCTCAACCTCGAGTGGATCACCAAACCGCGCAAGGGCGTTGGAATCTCGGCCAGCATGATCACCAATCCCTACATCAGGCTCGGCGGGACCCTGTCGGATCCGTCGCTGCAGCTCAAGGAAGCAGAGGCGGTGGTCTCGACCGGGGCTGCGATCGCCACTATGGGTCTTTCGCTGGTCGCCAAGGGGATGTTCGACCGCATCACGGCCGAGAAGAAGGTCTGCAAGCAGGCGCTCGAGGAGATCGAGGAGAGAACTCATGGCTCACCCGAATGAACCGGTGAACCTGAACATGGGCGCCAGTATGGGTGCCACGTTCACCATTGCATGGGTGCCATG
>JAJDNM010000114.1 GCA_022340665.1 Acidobacteriota bacterium
CGCCTCGAAGAGCTCACTGGCTTGGCGGTGGACCTTGCCGAAAGGGCATGCGAGAAGGCCGGCCGCCGAACCCGCCTGGCCGGATCGTTCCCGCCGCTCGAGACGAGCTACCGCGCCGACCTGGTGAAGGGCCGTGATGAGGTGCTCGAGGGTTACCGGAGGATCGGATCGATACTCTCAGGCCGGGTCGACCTGATTCTCTGTGAGACGTTGGCGAGCTCACACGAGGCTGTGTGGGCGTGCGAGGCGGCCGCAGAAACCGGCGTCGAGTACTGGGTGAGCTGGACGCTTCAGGGCACCCGGCTGAACACCCTGCCGAGCGGCGAGAGCCTGGCCGACGCCTTCGCCGCTCTTGGCGACATCGAGCCGTCGGCCTACCTCGTGAACTGCTGCGGGGCCAACTTCGTGACCGCTGCCCTGCCAGTGCTGGCGGGCCTCACCTCCTCGCCGATCGGCGGCTACGCCAACGCCGAGCACGTTGTGCCCGCCGATGGCCCCGCGGGTCCCGACGCCGATGCCGAGTTTGCGCAGAGCCAGGCATCGACCGTCCTCGGTCCGGACGCCTACGCCGCCGAGGTTCGGAAATGGCTCGACGCCGGGGCGAGCATCGTCGGCGGGTGTTGCGGCACGCGACCGAAGCACATCCGGCGAATCCGGGAGATGCTGTCCACCTGAAGTGGAATCGGAGTGCGCTCTGGCGGGCCCTGAAGGACCCGCCTACAGAGAGAGATGGGATTGTAGGCGGGTCGTTTACGGCCCGCCAACGGATCGATCCGCGAGGCGAAACCTCCACGCGTGTACCATGCATCCGTGAAACGTCAGCGACGCCACCACCTGCCCGAGGAAGTCTACGACGGCAACAACCACGTGGTGTACCTCACCACCTGCACCGCGAACCATGGCCGATGGCTGCGGGAACCGGACCTCGCGGCCATTGCACGCGACGAGATCTTGATGCTCCACGGCGCATACCCGGTGATCGGCTACTGCATCATGCCCGACCACATTCACATGCTCTTGGGTAACGCGGGTTCGAAGTTGGGATCGATCATGAACAGATTCAAGGGGCGAACCTCGCGTCGGGTCCGTGGCGTGCGACGTGGTCTGGAGGTGTGGCAGGCCGGGTACTGGGACCATATCGTGCGGAGGGAAGAAGGCCTGTACAAGGTACTGCAGTACATTCTGTTGAATCCAGTTCGCGCGGAGTTGGTCGACGATTGGTGGGACTACCCCTGGCTGGGTGCGCCGCTCCTGGGAGATGTCGGACCGGACCTCTTCGATGTTCTTTCGCCGGAGGACCTCGTCTGGCGGGAATTGTTGGCGGACGAGTGAATGCGCTCTGGCGGGCCCTGAAGGACCCGCCTACAATCGGAAAGGCGTGTGTAGGCGGGTCGTTTACGGCCCGCCAACGGTCGATCAGTTCCCAACCTCAGCCGTCAACGCGGTCCAGAATCTCGCGCACCTGGTCCTTGTGCACGGTGAACATCAGCATCTTCAGGCGCACGTAATCGTCGCGGTAGAAGTAGTAGCCCTCGAACGAGCCGTACCGGGACGACCTGTTGGAGTCCTTGATCAGGAACCAGTCGTGGCCGTCGAGCTTCATGTGGCCGACCAGGTGAATGAGATGATCGTCGGTCGTGCTGCGGTTGGCGAAGCGCAGCTCGCGCGCGCTCTGGTCGATGTACTCGGCCGGAATGTCAAAGGTCGGAATCACCGCCACGTCCTCGAACCCGTTCATTCCCGGCTCGGAAACATCCCCCCCGAACACCAGGCTGTTGCCGGTCGTGGCCACGCGGACGATGGTGTCGAACCACACGTCGAGCGGCACGTTGAGGTAGCTCGCGTCGTGCCACCAGTTGTCCGGAACCGCATACTCCCCACGGCTCCAGAACGGTTCCGACATCGTCGACATCACGCTGACGTAGTCGCCCGGGTCGATGCCGCAGACGTCCGAGAGGAATTCCTTCGGCGTCAACTCGCGGCCCTCCCAGACCACCGTCTCCGGCGGCCTGCCCATGGTCGCGTCGAGCAGCTCCCGCACCATGGCGATCACCACCTCCTCGTCCCAGAAGTTGTTGTCCTTGCACCACTCGAGCAGCGCCCGGATGTGATCGAGCATGAGGTCGTGGTTGAAACGCGTGTCCTCGAGGATGACGCCCTCGTACACACTCCGAGGAACAACTCCCCGTTCGTCCAGCACCCGTAGCAACGCAGCGGATTGCGAACCGTGGCCCAGCGCGCTCTCACCTCGTGACGCGATGTAGCCACGGGCCTTGTTGACGAACTCCCAGTAGGCGGTCCACATCTCGGACAGCTTGATCTCCCGGTCATGCAGCCGTTTGATCTCGGACTCGATGAACGACGTCGTGCCGAAGCTCCAGCAGGTGCCGGTCTTGTACTGCGGCGTCGGCGGGAAGTGCCACACCCTGCTTGTGAACGCATCGGGGCTCTCCGGCTTGACCAGATCGCCGAGGTCGAAGCGCAGCTTCTGTTTCGGCTCGGTGCGCTCCTTTTCCGCTGCGCGGTATGCCTCGAGCAGCTCCTCGGTCTTCTCCTTCGCCGCCTTCTTCAACGCATCGTCCGCGTCGTCCATCTCCTTGAGGATCGGGTCCTCGTATTTGTCGACGTAAACCGCCGTGTCGCGTTTGGGCTCGTCGGCATCTGCCGCGAACGCCATAAGTCCCACAATTGCCCCCGTCAGAACCAGCACTACCATCCGTCGCATAGCGCGCCTCCTTGTTGCGAATATGATAGCGGAGTCGTCGACGAACTGATTCAGGGCATGCGGGCTCGAGCTTCAAAGCGCCCGATCATCACCACTTCCTGATGCGGCCGTCCCAGCTCTGGAAGGTGCCGGTGTCCTCGATGGTGAGCCCGGCGATGACTCTGCGCATCCCGGCGATGGACTCGGCCGGGCTCAGAGCGGCCTCCGGACCGCCCATGTCGGTGCGCACCCAGCCCGGGCTCATCACGACGCAGGTGAAGCCCTCGTCCTTGTAGTTCATGGCTAGCGAGCGGGTGAACATGTTGAGTGCGGCCTTGCTTTCGCGGTAGCCGTAGTATCGGCCGACCTCATTGTCGGCGATGCTGCCGAGGCCGCTGGTGATGTTGACGATCTTCTTGAGCTCTCCCCGGCGCAGATTGGGCAGCAACGCCCCGGTGACTCGCATCGGTCCGAGGGTGTTGACGGCGATGGCTCGCTCGACGCCCTCGAAGTTCAGCTTCTCGAATTCCATACTGCCATCGCGGTTGGCATACCCGGCGTTGTTGATCAGCATGTCGAGCGGCAGCTCTCCGAGATCGGCGGCCAGCCGGGCCACGCTCTCGGGATCGGTGACGTCGAGCTGAAGAATGCGGACACCAAGCTTGCGAAGCTCGGTGGCCTCTGCCGGCTTGCGCGCCGTCCCGATCACCGACCATCCGGCCTCGGAGTACTGGCGGGCGAACTCGAGCCCGAGCCCGCGGTTGGCGCCGGTCACCAGCACTGTTTTCGCAGCCTTGCCGTCGTCCGTCGCGTTCGCCACGGCAGCCGACACCAGCATCAGGACAATCACGAGCGCAGTCCATGTACACGACACGCAACGATCGAACTTCATGGCGGTCCCTCCTCGGGTATGTCCCAGAACATCCACGGCAACAATCGGACGCTCCCGAGAAATTCCGTTCTCTAATTCGCGAGCCGCCCCTCGATTCGGCACCTGTAGAATGAGTACTCAGGTTCTGTAATGAATTCAGATCGCACGATGAGATTCGCGGGCGCCGGATGAGCGATACGTCTTCCATCCTGACGCGCCTGGAAGCAACGATTCTCGGTGACTCGACCCTGGATGTCACCGAGCGTCGCCGCAAGTTGTTCGTGGCACTCGGCGTCGCCGTGGCCATCCCGTTCATCTTCGTGATGGATATCGCCAATTTCTCCCTGCTGAGCAACTTCGAGATCTTCATCGACACCTTCGCGATCGTGCTTCTGGTAGCCAACCTCGTACTCATTCGAATCCTGCCCACCGGCATCTGGCTCTACCGGGTGGACGCCCTCTTCTTCGGATTTCTTGCGCTCTTCTATCTGACCGAAGACCTGGGCGACGGCACCGCCGTGATGTGGTCCTTCGCCTATCCCATCGTCTTCATATTCCTGCTGGGCAGACGCGAAGGCGCGATCTGGACCTGCGTGTTCTGCTTGTGCACCGTCGTGCTCTTTCTCACCAGCCCGACGAACTTCGCTCCCTCGTTCCCGCTCGCATTCCTGGCCACCTTTCTGTTTATCTCCCTCCTGGCGTTCACCGTCGAAACGCTGCGCGAACTGTTCGAGCGAGAGAGCCGAGCGCTGATCGAACAGCTGGAGACCGCGTTGTCTGAGGTGAAGACCCTCAAACGCCTGCTGCCCATCTGCGCCAACTGCAAGAAGATCCGGGATGACAGAGGGTATTGGAATCAGATCGAGTCCTACCTCAAGGAGCACGCCGACACGAGCTTCACCCACAGCGTGTGCCCGGACTGCATGGAAGAGCTCTACCCGGAGTTCGTCGAACGTTATATGAAAAACTCGGCACCACCGGGCGAGGGCGAGTCGGACTGACGTGCTCTCCGCATAGTTAATTCCCGTCATGCGTGACACCAAGCCGAGCTGCTCGAAGTGGCTGGGGCCCGAGCGCCGATCTCGCCGCCAGGAATGGGCCGAGGCGACAACCGGTTACCGATCACATACAACTCACGAATGTTTCGTGCCGTCGCGAGTCAATACCTGGAGGACTGTATGAAGTACGTCAGCAGTTGGGTCGTGCCCGTTCCAAAGAAGAATATTGCCGAGTATCGTCGCAAGGCGCGTCGTTTTGGCAAGCTCTGGATGGAACATGGCGCGCTCGAATATGTCGAGTGCGTGGCGGAGGACGTCACAAAGGGCAAGGTGACGTCGTTCCCCCGGAGCGTCAAACTCAAGCGCAACGAAACGGTGGTCCTTGCGTGGCTCGGATTCAAATCTCGCGCGCACCACGATCGGGTGTTGAAGAAGGCCATGGCCGATCCGAAAATGCAGAAGCTGATGGATCCCAGCCAAATGGTCTTCGATGGCATGCGCATGTTCTGGGGCGGTTTCGAGGTGATGTTCAAGCTCTGACCGAGCATCGACAATCGCCGCGCACAAGAACGATTTGTTCCGAGGATCGAAAGACACTATCGAGGAGGTCGGGTGGTGGATTCAAAGCCGATCGTTGTGGAGCAGTCGTTCTCGGTGTGGCCTGACGCCGTGTGGCAGGCGATCACCAAGCCGGACCTGATGCAGCGGTGGTACTTCGAGCCAATCGAGGACTTCCTGAATTCGGGCACCATGCATGCCAAATAGACGGTTCCCTAGCCCGATCTTCTCACCGGATTTCGTGATAATGTCAGCGACCCAGCCTTCCTGTATCCGAATCGGCGATTTCGCAGTTCTCAGTCGTCTGGTGACTGGATGTCCACCATCAGGTACTCGGCGAGCACCGCGAGCCTTTCGGCGGACACCTTGTCGCCATACCCGGGCGACTTTCCCGAGACCTTCGGCATTCCGATGGCGTACTGTTCAGCCTTGTAAGCCAGGCGCGGATCCTTCCTGACCATCTCATCAGGATCGGTCAGGTAGCTCACCAGCCGGTCGGCGGACCAGTGGTCCGCGAGGCCGGTGAGAGGCGGCCCCGCACGCTTGCCCTCGCGGTTCTCGCCATGACAGGTTGCACAGTCAAGTTCGACGTAGACCTGCCAGCCCGCCAACTGCTGTTCGTCGAGCCCCGGCGGGGGTTTTGGCTGCTTCGCACCGCAACCCGGCATGACGGCCAGTAGGACGCCGATTCCTATTACAGACCCAATTGAACGAGCCGGACGACGCATGTCGCACCTCTGTTTCCGACCAATAACGGTCAGAATCTTCTTCCTCTGCGGATCCAGGGACAACAATGTAGCAAACTCACCGGCGTGGCCCGCCGTTTGTCCCCGAGTGGCGCGGAGCGGGATCGGGAGACGGCCGGGGCGCGGAGATTTCCGACCCTCGAATAGCTCAATAATTGATCACATGGGCAACTTGACTTTTGACTCTGTGCACGCGATAAACACTCTCAGGGTTGACATGACGATAGCGAGGATCGCGCCCAAGGTGAGGCTCTGAAGGGGGGCAGCCATGAGG
>JAJDNM010000115.1 GCA_022340665.1 Acidobacteriota bacterium
CACGATGGGGCCAGGCCCGCCAGGGCAATGACCACCAGCATCCTCACGGTTCGCATGCGGCCACGTTACCCCATCGAGCCATGCCGGACGAGCCGGTTGGTGTCCCAATATCGAACACTCATCCCAACCAAAACGTGAGGGCGAGCAAGAAGAATCTGGCATCAGCATTGCAATTATCTTGATCGGGAGGCTCAGATGCCTTACTGGATTGAAGAAGACGGTGAGAAGGTCGGACCGATGGAGGCGATCGAGATTCTCCGCCGAGCCGACGGAAACACCCGCGTCTGGGACGGAGAGAATTGGTTCTCTCTCGACGAGCTCATCGGTACGGATCATCCGCCGGCCAACGACGAGGATGTTGCCAAAGCTTCGTTCGTTGTTCGCGAGAAGGTCGCGAGCTAACCGCTAGCGGCCACGAATCGACACCCCGGCTAGCCGTTTCGAGCGAGGGCCACACCCTCGCCCGTCTTCTTTTCTGCAACCCGATTCCCCAGAACCCTGATACGTGTCCATCGTATCCACTCCACAGACCAGATCGTGAAATCTGTAGGGGGAAGCATGAAGTACGTTGTACTTTCCGTCGCCCTCGCTCTCGGTGCATCGATGGCCGCCGCCAGCGAGTCGATTCCGTTCGACTCACCCCGCTGGCAGATCGAAGCCGAGGAAAGCCGCGTCGAGCCCTACCAGGGTAAGACGAGCCTGGTGCTGCGCGGCGGCCTCGCCCTGGTGCCCGACGCGGACTTCACCAACGGGGTGATCGAGTACTTCTGCGCGTTCCCCGAGGCGCGAGCCTTCGCCGGTGCAACGTGGCGGGTTCAGGACGCCGCCAATCGCGAGGAGTTCTACATCCGGCCCCACCAGTCGGGAAACCCCGACGCCAATCAGTACACCCCAATCTTCAACGGCCTGTCCGCCTGGCAGCTCTACCACGGCGAGGGCTACGGCACGCCGGTGGAGTACGAGTTCGACAGCTGGTTTCCGGTCAGGATCGTCGTCTCGGGGGACGAGGCCGAGGTGTACATCCGCGATCTCGAAACACCCGCCCTGTTCATCGATGACCTCAAGCGGAATACCGCATCCGGCGCGGTCGGGCTCGCGGTCCCCAACTTCGGAGCGGTCCGCTTCGCGGAGTTCCGCTATCAGAAGATCGATGACCCACCTCTCCACGGCCGCGTCGAACGAACCGGGTCCGCGCCCGACGGTGCCACGACGACATGGCAGATATCGAAGCCCTTCGCCGAGAAGATGATTGACGAAATGACGGAGATTCCCTCCGATCTCGAATCGGGGCTCGCCTGGACCGGGTTGAGGACCGAACCCTCCGGCCTCGCCAATCTCTCCCGGGTCAGCGTGTTCACCCGGGAGGCCAATACGGTCTTCGCCAAATTCACCATCGTTTCCGACCGGCCGCAGACGAAGATCATCTCCTTCGGCTACAGCGACCGGCTGCGGCTATTTCTCAGCGGAAAGTTGCTCTACGTCGGCAACAATACCTACCGCAGCCGCGACTACCGGTACCTGGGAACCATCGGATTCTTCGATTCGGTCGCTCTGCCACTCCAGAAGGGCAGAAACGAGCTCTGGTTCGCGGTCTCGGAGAGCTTTGGCGGTTGGGGCGTGCAGGCGGCATTCGGCGACACCGAAGGTCTCGAACTCCCGGAGTGACGCGAGAAGCGCCCTACCAGGCACGACTGCGCAGATGTCCGACCTGTCGCTTCTGGCGGGCCTCGATCGTCGCCATCCTGCGTTCGATCTCCGCCTTTGTCCCGGGCGACACGCCCAGCTTCAGGGCGGTTACCAGATACTGATAGGCGGCGGTCGGATCGTGCTGGTCGTCGAGCAGAATCGCTCCCGCCAACGCGTAGGCCTCGCCGATCCCCGGCGCTCGGGGGGTGGCCCGGATCACCCGTTGCAGCAGCGCCAGCGCCGCGTTCGCGTGCCCTCGCCCGCGCAGTGAGGTCGACAGGGACACCGCGTCTTCCGCCGACAGTGCGGTACGAGCCACGGCGGAAGGTAGTGCAAAGTACTCTGAAGCCGCGGTTTCGAACTCCCCATCCGCGATCGCCTGTCGGACCGAGTCTCGGCCGGATGGTGCCTTCTTCGGCGCCTCGATCTCGGGCGCAGACGATTTCCCGAACCGTTGGATGATGAACGCCACCAGTCCGCCGGCCAGGAATCCGCCGATGTGTGCTCCGTGCGCCACCCCGCCGCCGCCCGCGAAAAGAAACGGCAGCACGTTATCGATGAAGAGGTAGACCCCGAGCACGATGCGGGCCCCTATCTGGACGGTCTGCATGAAGAACGGAGGCAGGAAGAGGAGCACCCGGACCATGTTCTTCGGAAACCAGATGAAGTAGAAGCCGAGGACACCCGAGATCGCGCCCGATGCGCCGACCAGCGGCACGTCGGAGGCCGAGAAGAACATGGCGTGGAACAGAGTCGCCGCCGCTCCCGTCATCAGGTACCAGAAGATGTACCACAGCGGGCCCAGCCGGCGCTCGACGTTGTCGCCGTATATCCACAGGAAGAGCATGTTGCCGAAGAGGTGCATCAGCCCGCCGTGCAGAAACATCGCGAAGAAGAGGTCGAAGAGAGAGGGTTGCGCCGGCCGGTAGCCGTGCTCGAAGACGAAGAGGTCGTACTCGGAGAGCCGTTGCGCCGCCATCGCCAGCTCCTGCCGGCTGTTGACGTGTTGGGCGAGGAACTGGATGTACTCCTGGTAGGCCGGATCGTTGACGTCTGCGGGCTTCGACCCCTGCGGAATGTTGATGAAGAGGAAGAGCACCACGTTGAGGGCGATGATGCCCCAGGTCACGAAGGGCACGCCCTTCGGATTCGGAGCGTCGGAAATGGGCAGGAACATGCGCGTCCTCCAAAATGCAGCCGGGTCGTCACAGAGAGTAACATTGGCGGCCGACTCGAAGGGCGCGCAAAGGCCAGTCCAGTCTTCGTCCTTGTCCAGGCGCCCCAATTCTGGCTATCGGCGTCCTACTCTTCTGAACCGACCTGCTTCCTGGTCTCGACCAGCCGCTGCCACACATCCTCCGGGATCTTGTCCACCGGCCACGAGGCGTGGCTCTGGACAATGGTCCACTGGTCGCCGCGCTTCTCGACGACGCCGGTCTTGCGGATGTCCTTCGTACAGAACTCCTCGCCCTTCCAGATCCCGCAGTCGTCGAGGTGGCAGGAGTACCACGCTATCGTGCCGTCCTTTGAGAAGCGGATCCTGATGTCGCGAAACTCGAAGTGCGTCGCCTCGAAGTCGGGCGTCATCCAGACCCTCTCCGCGGTCTCCTTCAGGTCGTCCGTGCTTTCGGCGCCGCCGCTGGAATCCACCCACCAGAGGAGAAGGTCCTCATCGGCGAAGATCTGTAGGAGCCGGTCGAGATCCTTGTCGATCGCCCAGCCGATGGTGTCCTCGATCACTGCCTTGACGGTTTCGTAATCCGGATGATCGGTGGGTTCGGGCTGGCCGGCCACGAGCGGCGCAGCAACCATCAGTATCGTCATCACCAGGCGCGTTGTGTTCATCGTGGATCCCTCCTCCGGGCTCGGAATTATATTCAGAGATTCATACGCAGATGGGCATCGACAGTTGAGACATTTTCAGATCCCCTGGGGATATTGGTAGCACGTGCGCGCCGGCCCAACCCGCTCCCATGGTTCTCGGCTCGCTTCTCTTTCTCCCAACGACAAGCTTCGTCAGCAGACCGAAAACGACACGCCTCGAGGGGTTTCTCGCATTCGTTGGCGGGCCGTAAACGACCCGCCTACAGAGGTCTTTCGCGATTGTAGGCGGGTCTCTTCAGGACCCGCCCGAGCGCATTGAATGGGCGACCGTCATTCCATGAATCAACGCCGAATCCGGCGTAGTGATGCTCGGGATGACGGATCGATACGCACCGCTCGACCGACCCCTTCACTGTCCGACGATCGCGTCAGACCCTGCACACCCTGAGATCGAGTCGATAGCTGACCGCGAGAGTTTCATTTCCTCGAGGCGTTGCTCTCTGCAGCTCGGACTCCAGCTGTGCAACGGGATCCTCGCCTCCCTCCTCGATGTATCGGCCAACCGCCGACCAGGTCCGCACGAAGTCGAGATATCTCGCCGGTGACCACTTGAGGTCGATGGCAAACTCGGGCGATTCGAGCTCAAGGAACGGCAGGCCGATCGACGAATATCCGTCGAGTACCATCCGCACCTCCGCCGGCCAGTACGGACCCAGCGGACCGTCGATGAATTCGTGCACCACTCGCTCGACGTCGTCCGAGGCGAAGTGTGGCATCCCGTAGGTCCATGCGGCGAATACCCCACCGGGGCGGATCACCCGATCCACCTCGGCGTAGAAGGCGTCACACGCGAACCAGTGCAGCGCCTGCGCCACGGTGACGAGGTCCGCAGACCGTTTGGCGAGCGGCACTTGCTCCGACATGGCAACTGCAAACCGGGTGTTCTCATCGATCTCGGCGGCGGCGACCTGCTCCGGGCTCGCATCCGTTCCGACCACGAGATCAAAGTGGCCGGCCAGCGGGCGGGACGCCTGCCCGCTGCCGCACGCACAGTCCCACGCGAGCTCGTGCCGCGGACACAGCGACGCCAGCCATTCGAACAACGTTGCCGGATATTGGGGTCGATAGGCTGCGTAGTTCGACGCCACGTTTGAGAAATGGTCCGGGAACTTCACCGGGATTCACTGCAATCGAGACGGAATCAGTCTTCGATCTGTCGCCGTCACCATGCCGAATATCGTCAGCGCGGCGATGAGCAGCACAAATACCGCAGTCGGCGGGAAGTACCAGGCCGACGGATCGAGCGTCACAACGGTCATCATCGACACATACTGGATGAACTGAAAAGTCGCGAAGGCGAGGAGGCCGTGTCGAACTGCGAGGTAGGTAGACACCGTCGCCGACACGGCCGTGAACGCAGCTGCCGTGAGAACGTCCGGCCCCACAGAGTTGCCGAACACGCCAAAGGAGAACAAGAATATTGCGCCCCAGAGCAGCAGTGGCGCCACACGGTCGAGTCGGCCGAGCATCCATCGCGCGACAACGTAGACCAACAGAACGCCGAGGGCGGTCCCGAGAGTGACCACCGGATATCTGGTGATGGCCGCGACATAACTATCTAAAGCGAGCGGGTTATCCTCCGTCGAAAATGCGAAAATCGGCACACCGATGCTGCTCACGTCGAGGGCTTTGAGAAGAATTGGCATCGCGAGATTCTGTGCCGCGAACAGGGTCACGGCAGTCAACACATCGCGGCCCACTGCGGGGTCGGTCACCCTTCCGGAGAGGAGCCGGCTCCACGAAACCATCGAGTTCGGATGCAGCCGCCGGATGAACGGCTCGAGAGCGAGGTAGAGCACCCAGGTCATCAGTGCTCGCGTCGCGGCATAGGCGACCGAGGAAAAAAACCCTCGCACTTCCTCGACCACACTCAACGGATGGTGCGACCCGATGAGACTGCTCGCGAAACACAGGATGAACGCCGCTACCGCCAGCCGCGCTGCGCCACGCCGGTCCCAACGCCCATTTCGAATGTTGAACCACGCGACGACCGCGCCGCTGACGAAGAAGGAGAAAAAGACGAAGCTCAACCATTTCAAACCGCCGACCGGCGCCTGATGCTCACCGGTTTCTGAAGCTCCTTCGACTCGAATCCAGGTCGGAACCCCGCGCGCCATGGTCATCACGATCTCGCGCGGCCTCCCCTCCGGCCGGGTGCTGGCTGCGTGCCACGCGATGGTCGAGTCACCCGGCATCGGCGGAATTCCGGTCCACTCGGTCCGTTCGATGCGCGTCGGATCCAACTCTGCGGCTTCCGTGACAGTCGTCATGAGCTCTTCCACTGTTCTGGCCGAAGCTTGCGAAACAGGATCCGGCACCGCTCGCAGTTCGAGCAGCGCACCGCGTGGCCCGAGTCGAACCAGAGACATCCCTGCCTCGGTGAGCGGCGGGTCCTCGGGCCCGACGACGTCGCCCATGTTTGGACCCGGAAGCGAGGTGTGCCAGGGAGCCATCGGCAACGGACTCGCACGACTCCAGAATCTCAGCACGGGATACTCCTCGGACTGGAGCAGAGCTCTCCACTCGGAATCAGAGGAGGGACTTGCCTCTGCCACGAGGCCCCAATCGACATCCAGGCCCCACGCGGAGTCAGCCTTGTCAACTTCGAAGCCGAGGTCGGCCAGCAGCACATCGGCCCGATGCATCAGGACCTCGGGTGCCAGGATGCCGCCGATACTCTCGACCAAACCCGGCACCCCCCAGTACCAGGCCGAGACAGCCATGCCCAGAAGGACGATTGCACCCAGCTGCAACGCTCGAGTCGGCGTCATCGTGCCCCGCCTGCCCGACGCCGCGATCAGCTCCGGCGAAGGCATCTCGCCGGCCTTGAGCATCGCCGCCAGCGGATCGCCGCCCGGCAGGGCAGCCATCACCGCCAATGCGCTCTCCGGCCGGCCCTCGGGCTCAACCTCGAGACAGTGCATGATGACGCGCTCGACCGCCGGGTCCATTCCCTCGACAAGCTCTGACGGGCTGGTCGGCGGGGCGGACGACGAGTAACGTTCCTTCAAGCCTGCGACGGTCTTCACATCGTGAGCCCGCCTGCCCGTGACCAGCTCGTAGAGCACCAACCCGAGGGCGAAGATGTCGGTCTTTTTCGATGCACCTTCGCCGGCAATCTGCTCCGGGGCCATGTACGCCGGCGTCCCGGCCTGGGCCTCGCGGCCCCCAACCAGCTGGTCTGCAGCACTCGCCAGGCCGAAGTCTGCGACGCGCGCCCTCCCCCGTCCGTCGATCATCACATTGGCGGGCTTGAGGTCGCGGTGCACGACGCCGAGCTCGTGGGCGGCACCGACCCCGGCGCAGATCTCGCGCGCGAGCTCGATCGCCTTGTCCTTCGGCAGGCGACCGATACGGCGCAGCAGCGATGCCAGGTCCTCGCCGTCGATGAACTCCATGCTCAGGAAGGGCCGCCCGTCCGCATCGCCGATGTCGTAGACGCGGCAGACATTGGGATGGGCGATCTGCCGCGCCAGACGAACTTCGTTGCGCAGGCGCTCGAGCCGTACCGGATCGCCCGACAGCTCGACTGGCAGGAACTTCAGGGCTACCGAGGTACCGAGCTCGTGGTCATCGGCACGGTAGACGTCGCCCATACCGCCGCTGCCGAGGCGACCGACGATTCGGAAGCGCCCGGCTATCAGCTGGCCGGGCGGAAAATCACCGCTATTGGACGGGATCGCGCTCGGACTTTCGGACGGCGAGCCAAGGTTCGATATCGTCGGCTCGTCGTCGCTCGACGCTGATCGGTCCTGGCTGTCCCCGGGCATGTCAGCAGGGTAACACCGTCATCCGCCGCAGGCGAGCGTCGCTGCCGTCCTCACTGACTATCGGAGACGCACTGCTCATGCCCGCCTGTTAACTCACCCGTCTCAGCACATCTGCTATGGTCGGTTCTACAGGTAGAAAGGAAGGAGGTTGAATTGAGTGAGTCCAACTGTGCGACGTGTTCTTTTCGTGCGAAGTATGACCAGAACCCCAGGTCCTTCCTCGGACGCCTGTGGCGCTGGCACGCCAACTTCTGTCCCGGCTGGAAGGGCTACATGAAGTTGCTTCCCGATGACGAGAAGAGGGCGATCATCGAAAAGTACAATTTCCCCGCGAAGAAGTTCGTCTGACTCGAAAAGGGAGGTGCGTCGTGGCGGAGCCGCTGCATGTCGTGGACTTGGAGACCTGCCTGGGCGACGGCATCTGCGCCGAGATTTGTCCGGAGGACATTCTCGAAATCGTGGACGAGAAGGCGGCCACCGTCGAAACACGAGCCGATGCCTGCATCCTCTGCGGACAGTGCGTGGCGGTGTGCCCGACCGGATCGATGGCGATGCCGCAGCTGCCGATGGAGGATTTCGCGAGATTGCCCGAACGGCCGTTCGAGTACGAGCAGCTTTTCGATTTCCTTCGATTGCGGCGCAGCGTGCGGGTCTTCAAGGACACACCCGTCGATCGGGAGGTCATTCAGAAAATCCTCGACGCCGCCGCTACCGCGCCGATGGGCATGCCACCGCACTCAACCGAGGTGCTCGTCATCGATCGGCGCGAAGAGCTGGAATTCCTTCTCGAGCAGCTCGTCGAGGAATACACGAAGACCCTGAGGGCATTCTCCAACCCGATCGGCCGGGCGGTCATCCGCCTCGCCGCCGGAGCCGAGGACTACTATTCGCTCAAGCACGAGATCCTCGACATCGCCGCGCACGCCAACAACGTCTATCGCGACCACCGTGGCGACAACTACATGCGCGGCGCACCGGTTTTGATGCTGTTCCACGGCAATCGCAGGGCGATGTCGTACCAGGAGAACGCTCACCTGATCTGCCACTACTCGATGCTGGCAGCACTCTCACTCGGGCTGGGTTCGACGATCATCGGCCTGATTCCGCCGGTCGTCGATCGATCGAAGGTGCTCCGTGAACGCTATGGCATACCCAACGGGAACAAGGTGTGCACCTCACTCGTCCTCGGCTACCCGAAGTACAGGTACCGGCAGAGCATCCGCAGAAACCTCGCCGGGGTGAAGTACCACTGACTCGAGACACAGGGAAAGGCGTGGGATCCATGGACATCCGCGAAAACTGGATCAACCTCCTGCACAGCGCGGCGACAGGTACCAGGGAAACCCGGACTCTTCTCACGCCAGTCGGCATCGCTGTATTCGGCATTTTCACGGCCCTGTTCGTGCTGGCCGCACTGTGGGTCGATGATCTCCTCAACCTGCCGGGTCTGCTTCCCGATAGCGCGAGGTTGCCGGTGGCGATTCCGGTAATGGCGGCGGGGGTCGCGATCACCGGCTGGTCCGGCTATCACTTTCTGAGGGTCAAGGGAACTCCTGTCCCTTTCAACCCTCCCCCTGAGGTGGTCACAACCGGACCGTATCGCTACGCCAGGAATCCGATGTTGACCGGGGTCTTTCTGTTTCTGTTCGGTCTCGGCATCGCCTTCGACTCGTTTTCACTGGTGTTCTTCTTCACGCCGCTGTTCATCCTGGTCAACCTGTGGGAGCTGAAACAGATCGAGGAGCCGGAACTCGTGAAACGACTCGGCAATGACTATGTCGCATATCGACGGCGGACCCCGATGTTCATACCTCGCCCCGGGCGAAGGTCCAGTTGAGTCCGAGCGAGCAGTTGGAGGGATACATGCACCACAGCGTGTTGGGCGGATTGATCATCGACTGCAACACCGACGACCTCGATCGCGAGGCCCGGTTCTGGAGCGAGGCGCTGGGATACGCGATTCGCCCTTCCGAGGATCCTGACGACGCTGAATACGTAATTCTCGAAACGAGGCAGGGAGAACCGTATATCGAGCTTCAGTCGGTCAAGCACCCGAGCCGGGTACATCTCGACATCAAGACCGACGACCTCGAGGCCGAGGTCCGGCGCCTCGAGCAGCTCGGGGCGACCCGAGTGAAGAAGGTCAAGCGCTGGTGGGTCCTCGAGGCCCCCAGCGGTCACCGGTTCTGCGTCATACCCCTGCGTCCGGGGCAAGACGTCGGCCGCCTCAACACGTGGCGCGACGAGTGAAACGGAGGTCTGCAGTGTTCGAAAAGGTCCTGTTGGGAGTGGGTCGACGGATGGTGCCGGTGCCTGAAGCTCTATTCAAGCCGATGGTCGAGCGCGACGCGAAGAAGCTCGCCAAGCGGCGGGACCTCGAGCCTGACGAGCGCCGGGTCCAGCACTTCGCAGTGCGGGAGATCCCGCGCCAGCGCGGGGCGATCGCGCCCGGGGTCTTCGCCAGAAAGCTGGACCTGCCGCTCGACGAGGTGAATCGGATCCTCGGCGAGCTCGAGCGGCGCATGACCTACCTCTGCCGCAGGGGCGGCGAGGCGGTGAACTGGGCCTACCCGGTAACTGCCGACGAAACGCCCCACCGGGTTCGGATTGACGGCGGCGCGGCGTTCTCCGCCGCTTGAGCGGCCGACGCCGTGGCGACGCCCTTCGTGCAGGGGCGACTGTTGGAACGGGACCTTGGCTGCGAGATCGACACCGAGTGTGCGATCAGCGGCCGTGCGATCACCTTCGCGCTCGACAGCGAGCTGCGATACAGCGTGCGCCCGCCCGCCGAGAAACCGGTGTTCTTCGTACCCATGCTCGACCTGCTGAACCTCGACGCACCGTGCATCGTCGATGACTTTTGAATGAAGAGCGTCTTCTTCTGGTCAGAAGAAGAGGCCCGCACACACCGAAAAAAGAAACCCCGGCCAAGGGGGCTATATCTGACGCTGCGTCAGGGCGAGATCATCACCCGCCCGATCCAAAGCGTGCTCTTCGGATTCGCCAGGGACTAGCGGAGGTCCATCATGTCACGAAAGGCAGCAAAAACAGGCCCCGGCCCGATGGTCATGGTTGCCATGGAGCAGTACCTGCCGGAGGACGAGCGGATTCTCATCGATGACCTCGCCACTCCGATCCTGCCCTTCATATTCAGGGCCGAGGTTCGCCTGTTCGGGCCGGTTGCCAGCTGGATCATCAAGAAATGGGAGCAGAAGGTGCCCGGCCTGTGGGGCGGAATCATGGCCCGCAAGCGGTACATCGACGACATGGTGACCGAATCCGCCGACGGCCACATCGAAGCGGTAGTAAACCTCGGAGCCGGATTCGACACGCGGGTCTTCCGTCTTCCGGCCCTGGCCGCCCTCCCATCTTGGGAAATCGACCAGCCCGGGATCATCCGAGCCAAGAGGACAAGGGTCGAAAAGCTGTTTGGGAGGGTCCCGGATCATGTGCACCTGGTTCCGATCGACTTCGACCGCCAGGACCTGCGTTCGGTCCTGTCGGCCAACGGCTACACCGCCGATAAAAAGACCTCGTTCATTATGGAAGGAGTCACTCAGTACGTGACTGAAGCGGGCATCCGGTCGAACTTCGATTTCCTCTCCAAAGCGCCTGCGGGAAGCCGGCTCGTCTTCACATACTCCCCCAAGGACTTCATCGACGGCGTGAATTTCTATGGCCAGGAGTTCCTCTACAAAAAGATGCTGGTGAAGGACCGGATATGGCTCTTCGGTATCGATCCCGAGGATATCGATGACTTCATCGGCGAGTACGGCTGGCGGGTGATCGAGCACCTCGGTTATGACGAGCTCGACCAGCGATACGTCAGACCGACCGATCGAGATCTCAAAACCATCGCCATCGAACGGATCGTGTTCGCTGAGAAAACGCGAGGCTCGCGATAACGGACGGCGTATGCCGCCGCTAAAGATTGACCGCCTCATCGCGGCGCACGGTCGGGATATATCCAACCCTCACGAATCCGGGAATGCCGCTTAACGCAGGTGTTCCGGATCGACAGCAAGAGTCCTGGTGATCTCGGAGACAGATTCTTCTTCCATTGCGAATCCGGTCGCCTCTTCGTACGCCTGCCACCACGCCTCGGCATCAGCCCGGCGCCACCGCGGAACCTCCAGAGACGCCGCCAGACGGGCGCGGATCTCGCCAGCACTCTGCGGCCGGTCGTCGGGGTTCTTTGCCAGGCATTGCATCACCACCGCTTCGAGCTCGAATGGCACCTCGCGCCCGAGCCGTTCGGACGGCGGGGTCGGCTCGGTGTGCAGATGGTGGCCGCAGACCTCGACGATGTTGCCGGTGAAGAGCTGCTGCCCGGTCAGCATGTAGTACGCCACCGCGCCCAGCGAGTACAGATCGCTGCGGCCATCGATCTTGTCCGGATCGGTCATTGCCTCGGGCGCCAGATACTGAGGCGTGCCGGTGACCACCCCATCGTGGGTCAAGTTCGTGTCCTCCGGTCCTTCCACCACCTTGACCAGGCCGAAATCCAGCACCTTGGCGATATCGAGCTCACCCCCCTGCCGGCAGAGGAAGATATTAGCCGGCTTGATATCGCGGTGGATGATCCCGAGCTCGTGCGCCTCGGCCAGCCCTCCGGCCACCATTTCCATCACCCGCACCACCCTGCCTGGGGGCTGGGGACCATCGCGCTCGACCACCGCCTCGAGCGAGGCGCCATCGAGCAGCTCCATCGCGTAATAGAAGACACCGTCGGGCGTCCGCCCATAGTCGAAAATGGTGATGGTGTTGGGGTGGGTCAGACGGGCCGTCTCCTGCACCTCGCGCTCGAAGCGTGCCAGGCTCGCCTGACCCATCTTCTCGAGCGGCAGCAGCTTGACCGCCGTCGGCCGCCGCATCATGGCGTGGCTGGCCCGATACACCATGCCCATACCGCCCTCGCCGAGCTTCTTCTCGAGGGTGTACTGTCCAAGCCTCATCGCCTGGCGCACCTCGCGGCGGAGATTGTGGATGATGCGCGAGATCGACACGCAGACGATGGTCACCAGCGTCCACCAGATGAGCACATTGACCACCAGCGACCCCATCTGGTAACCCCCGATAGCCTCCCGCATCGCGCGGTCGGCGGCCACCGGCAGCCAGTCGAATACGTAGAGAGCCAAGAGAGGGACAACCGCCAGCACGGTGATCCACACCGTGCGACGCACCGAGCTCGGAACCAGCGCGGCGCGAAGCACGTAGCCGAAAGCCAGCCCCAGCATCAGCGCGACCAGGATCTGCTCGAGCTGCAACCCGGCCAGCAGCGTGAAGGCCTCGGGCTCGACCACCGCCAGATCGATGCCCGCGCCCCTGGCCGTGAGCTCGAGCGCCTGTGGCGCGATGTGTCGACCCATCAGGGCAACGGCAATCGCCGAGCCCATCATCGACGCGCTTTCGACCAGGCGGACGACCCGATGTGGAAGAGCCCCGCGGCGGCAGATCATCCACACCGAAAAACATATCAACAGCGCGATCCAGTAGAGCGCGGTGCCCGCCGTGAAGTACTCGCGCCACCAGCCCATCGCGAAGTAGATCGATGCGGAGGCGAGGTTGCCGACCAGCCACACGATCGTCAGTACCTTGCCGAGCACCCCGACCCGCCGCTGATAGAACAACTGATGCTCGGGGGTGTCAGAACCGGTGGACCGAGAGATCATCATGGCGGAGTCGAATCCTACCACCATCGTTTCTGAATGTTTCTTCCCGAATCCCCGACACTCCGAACCGCTGCCCTCAAATGAGATCTTTGACGCACGGTTCTCACCTTCGGTGCTTTTCGACGATACGGATCTCGATCCGCTGCGCGGTCCTCTCGGATTCGAGAACCTGGTCGAGGAAGTGCGCCGCAGCCAGGCGAATTAACCCGGTCCCCTCTCCTGCTTTTCAGCCACCATTCTGAGCACAGCAAAGGTGCGCAGCTCGCAAACCCTCAACCCGGCGATAGCTTGACAGCACTTATTCCACGGTATTCGATGACAGGCGAACTTTCGACTCATGCGCCTGCCCCTCCCGGCGTGTTGTCATCCCCGATACGGGAATCTTTTGGCCAGCTCTTTGGTGAATCCCGCAACCACCTGGTTTGCGGGAACCAGCCAGTTGGTGGAGTGCGCGAAATCCGTCTGCCAGATCACCGCCCCGTCGACGGCGTCGATCAGCTCGCAGTTGGCAAAGATGTCGCTGGTCTTGAGTAGGTTCCAGGGAAGGAACGGCGCGAGAGCGCCTTCCGTGATTTCGTTGACCGCCTGCAGGCTCAGGTCGAGGCCGAAGGATTCGCCGCCCGAGATATATCGTGTCTTCTGCACCGAGGTGCTGATGACGGCGTCCACCCTGAGCACATTGGCAATGGACTTGGCGGACATTGACCACGACTCCCGGATCCCGATCCCGGCCTCGGCGAGCAGGCGGTTGGTGGTCTCCACCGGCTGGATCTCGATCCGGATCGGGTGCTTGCGGTGCACGCTCGACTGGTTCAGGAGACGGTAATAGTACGCCTCCTGAAAAGCGACACTTTCCGCCTCCTCGATCTGGGCGATCTGCTCCACCGTGAGGTCCTTCGGCGGATTGCCTGCGAGAACCATCTCGAACGGCAAAACCGCGATGACCCGGTGATGCTGCGCCCGTTCGATGAACTGCGGCGATTCGTAGTTGACCGTCGTGCAGGCGACACAGAACAGCAGCAACACAGCGAAAAGAATCCATCGGGCTTTCATTGCTGCTCCTCCCTTCCCTGGCGATCGTTCACACCAATCGTCTCTCACGGGTAGAGCAAGCCCCATGCCAGAAATTCCTTCGCGAATCCTTCCGACCTCCGAGGTCAGGAGTCCACCCGAGAGGACGCCGTGTCCCGCCGAAGGTGCGTCGAGTCACCGAACAGGTCCACGGTCGAATTCACGAAGTCGGTTCGCACTGGCGTTCAGCGACCAATCCGGAGAATATAGATCGTGTCCCGATCCAGGGAGTCGTCGGTTTTGTCGAGTTCGAAGCCCGCCTCCTCGATCGTCTCGACGATCTGGCCCCTGGACATGAAGTGGTACCTGTAGGTCCGTTCCACCTCGGTGTTCTTCTCGACGATCACGATCGGAGCGCCGGGCTTCAGGTAGGCTCCCAGATTTCGCAGGAACTCCACCGGCCGGTCGAGATGGTGGAGCACGTAGACCATGATCACCATGTCGAGATCGTTTTCCGGGAACAGGGCGTCTTCGACCTCCCCCAGGACAGTGACGATGTTGCCGATGCCCTCCAGTTCCGCACGATCACGAATGGTCTCGAGATCGTCTTGCGAAATCTCGTTGGCAAACACGACGCCTCGATCCCCGACCCGTCGCGCGAGGGGAAAGGTGAGATACCCCTCGCCCGCTCCGGCCTCGCCAATCCTCATTCCTGCTCTCACACCGGCCACATCCATGATCTGCTCGGGCGGCTGCCAGGTTGTTCGCTCGTCATTTCGGTCGATTGGAAGCGCAATCGTGGCGTTCATGCACGCTGCGATGACAAACGGTATGACCGAACACCTCGAAAACCGGATTCTCATCCGCGGACCCCTCCCTGCGCCGGGGGACATATCGGTGGGTACCATGAAGATGAGTACGAAACTCCACACGCGGGGTTTGAAGATCAACCCGAATTCGGGTCCCAGCATCGTTATCGCCGTACTCCCGCAAACGCGCGAGCACAAACCGTCCGGTCGCCTCGGGTCAACTGTCGCTCATGCCACGCCGGATGACGAGGAGTTCGATCGACCGATGTTCGGCACCACCCGCGCCGATACCGCCGAGGTGGCACCGGAGGAGAACCGGCCTTAGATTGACCGGATGAGCGACCGGTGATCGCGCGACCGCCTGTTCCGGCGACTTGTCAGGCCAGGGCTTCTCGGATGATTTCGGCCGGAAACGGGTCGCCGTGACCCGGATAGACCGTCTCCGCGCCTCGCGCCAACAACAGCCTCCAGCTCGCCTTCACCTCAAACAAATCTTCCGCGAAGATCGGCAGCCCCGGCCGTAGCCTGAACGGGGGGTTGTTGTGCGCCAGGCAACCGGCAAAGACCTCCCCGGATTCGAGCAGGACGCTGACCGATCCCGGCGTATGCCCGGGTGTATGCAGCACCCGGCCCGCGATCCCGTACTCAGTCAGCGAAAGGCCATCATCGCCCAGAATCACGTCGGCCCGTGCCCCGGGAAAACTGAAGAAGGGCCTTAACGGCACCAAGGTGGCGCGCGCCATCCGGCCCCAGGTCGTCACGGCCGAAGGCAATCCCTGGACACCGCTCTCAAGGTCGCGGCGATCTCGCTCGTGGATAGCTATTTTCGCCCCGGTCATCCGCCGCACCGCAAGAGCGGACCCGACGTGGTCGGAATGTCCATGCGTCAGGACGATCAGTTGGATCTCCTCCGGACGGATGCCGATCTCCCCGAGCCATCTCTCGATCGCCCGCCCGCTTCGCGGAGGACCGGCATCGATCATGATGCTCCCCCCGTCCCTGATCACGTAGCACCGGTTGATCCCCAGGCGCTTCGAATAGATCCTGGCCGACATTCTCCCTCCGGGGACATAACAGCAGTGTATTCCTCGGTTGCTTCGGTCTGACGTTATCACGACGCGCGGTCAGCGTTTCGAGCCTCGATCTCGTACCGTCCCAGGCAATCACCAATCGCCAGGCTCCTTGTGTGTCCTTCCGTCAACTGACAACAGGCCTTAAGATGTGCATCGAAATGAATTGTTGCCAAGAACCTGGACGGTCGCCAGTCCTCCGGCTTCGATAACTGGAGAGGTGATGCCATGAAAACCATCGGTCTGGTCGGCGGCACGACTCCTGAATCAACCAAGATCTATTACGAGGGATTGATCGATGGTGCGCGACGGCCGGGCGGCAACCCGCTCCACAACCCGGAAATCATCATCTACAGCCTCAACCTCGCCGAGCTGGTCCGGCTGCAGCGCGACGGCGAACGATCGGAGGTGGTGGATTTCCTTCTCGATGTCCTGCAACGACTGCAGCGGGCCGGAGCCGAGATCGGCTCGTTCACCGCCAACACGCCCCACACCTACCTCG
>JAJDNM010000116.1 GCA_022340665.1 Acidobacteriota bacterium
TCCAAATCGGGTTGGGGCTCGGCCAGTCGTGCGACGGAGTCGCCCTGTGTGGTTTCTGCAAGGTCAAGGTCCTCGATGGCCTCGAGAACCTGAGTCCGATGGGAGAGGAGGAGCGCAAGATCCTCGCCGCCCAACACACCGGTGACGACGAGCGTCTCGCCTGTTGTGCCCGGGTTGTTGGACCCGTCATCATCACTGCCGATTATTGGTGATCGACCGCCCAACACGATGGCCGCCCGGCTCCACGAGCCGGGCGGCCGTTCATTTTGGAGTTGACTTCGATCCGCTTGTCAGTTCAGCTTCTTGTTTTTCCAATACTTGGTCCCGGCGATGTCGGCGTTCGCCATCAGGCCCTTCTCGGTGAGCTGATAGAGCGCCATGCCGTTGACGAAATCCGTCTTGGCCTCGACGGCGTGCTTGCCGGCTGCGGCGGTGGCACCAGCATCCGCCTGCCAGCCCTTTTCAACGAAGTTGTTGAACGTCTGTTCATCCTGGAAGAGGAAGACGACCTGGTACTTGTTGACACCGAGGCCGATGCCGACGCCGACCGTCCCCATTTTCATGTAGGTGGGCTTGCCGGTCTTCTTGTTGACCGCGACGCCGTTTCCGCCGCCTCCGGAGAAGCCCCAAGCGAGCTTGAGGTTGTCAAACACGGCATAGCCGTAGGCATCGTTGTAGAGATCCTTGGATTTGGGGCGCTCGCTGAACAACTGCTGCAACGTCTCGTCCGCCGTCTGGTTGATCTTCATTTTTTTCGAGTCCTGCTTCAGCGATTCCCAATCTTCTTCGGCGCTCGCGGGGGTGGCCGGCAGGATGAGGGTTGCGACCATTGCAAGGGTTGCCGCATAGAGGGCTACTTTCTTCATTCCAATTCTCCTTATCAAAATTGTGGTTCGCGAATAGTAGCACAGTCTAGCTAACCACTGGCGACAACGGCGCGTATTGACTGTTGAGTACGAACTGGAGGTTCTCATGGACTCGGAAGCCCTCATCATGATCATTGTTATGCCGACGATGTTCGTCATCTTCGGGTGGGCATTCAAAACTGGACTCGACTTCTTTCATAAACAACGGCTCATCAAGCTCCACTACGCACTTCAGGACAAGCTGCTGGAGAAACTCGGCAGCTCACCCGAGGCGATCGAGTACCTGCACAGCGACGCCAGTGAAAAGCTTTTCGCCCTCGCGACAAAGGAACGCGCGAATCCGTACACGAGGATTCTCACCGCTCTCCAGGCGGGAGCGGTGATCTCGTTGCTCGGAATCGGATTTATCGTTCTGCGAAACCAGGTTCCGACCGAAGGCACCGAGGCCTTCATGGTGATCGGTGTCCTCGCCCTGTGTCTCGGCCTGGGGTTCCTCGCGTCCAGTGCTGCCGCCTATTTCTTCTCGAAGCAGTGGGGCCTCATCAACGGTTCGGCCGAGAGTGGCGCCTGATACCGTATGCAGTGTGAAAACGGGCGGTGATGGTCTCGATGGCTCTCTCACTCAGCCAGACACCGGCCGCGGAGGTCGCGGGTCGGCCGACGACCATGGATGAGGCGGCGTTCCGCCACCTCTACCGGCGCACCGCGCGCCCCCTCCGCGGGTATTTGATGCGCGGCTGCGGCAATCTCGCGCTCGCCGACGATCTCCTGCAGGAAACGTATCTGAGGATGCTTCGCTCTGGTTTTGAGGGAGAGAACGACGAGCATCGCAAGAATTATCTCTACCGCATTGCCACCAATCTCCTGAGGGACCACTTCCGACGCGCGAAACCGGAAACTGACGATATCCCCGAGCGTGACGACTCCCGGGGCCATGCCGAAGAGATTCACCTGAGATCGGACGTGGGAGGGGCGATGGCCCAGCTCGCACCCCGCGACCGCCAGATGCTCTGGCTCGCCTACGTCGAGGGTGCGTCGCACCAGGAAATCGCAAGCACCCTCGGGTTGCGCGCGGCAAGCATCCGGTCGATGCTTTTCCGTGCCCGGCAACGTCTCGCAACCCAGCTCCAGGCGAGAGGCCTGCGACCGGATTTGGAGGGGTCATGACCTCAAATGCCTGCCCACATGAGGAAGCAGTCTCCGCTGCCGCCCGCAGCGGAGAGTGGAGCCCTGAGCTCGCGGCCCATCGGGACGGCTGTCTGACTTGTGCGGAGCTCACCCTGGTCGTGGCCGCACTCGTTGCCGATGCCGAGGAGCTGGCCGGAATTCATACCCCTCTGCCAGACCCCGGACCGATCTGGCACAGGGCTCGCCTCGCCACCCGCGAGCGGGATTGTCAACGCGCGACCCGAGCCATCGGCTGGATCCAGGGGGCGACGGTTGCTGCGGCGATCGCGATCGGTCTCTTCTTTGCACCGGGGCTCTGGAACCTGATCAAAGGTACAGCTGCCGCTATCGACCTGAGTTCTCCAATTGCGGAGCTACCCCGGGCGGCAGGCTCACCCCTCCTGATCGTGGTCTCGAGCATGCTGGTCCTGGGTGGGTTGGCGCTGTGGGAGCTCACGGTCGCGCGGGAAAACTGATCAGCCGAAATTGCACCAAATCTTCACCCGAACAACAGATACCAGCCGATACCGAAAACCGCGATGTCCGCCAGGACGTGGCTCAACCAGCACGGCCAGATGGAGCGGTATCGGAGATACAGCCAGGACCAGATGAGTCCGCCTACGAACACCCCGGCCGAAGCGAGTGCGGTTAACAACGGGTCGAGGTATTGGCTGACGGCGATGACGTGGTGAGCGGTGAAGATGGCGGCCGAGGAAATGATCGCGGCCTCGCGCCTCATCAGAATCTCGCACTGGCGCGTTATGAACCAGCGGTAGACGTACTCCTCCATCAAGGAGTTGACAAAGGTCCAGCCAGCGGCGCCGGCGAGGTAGGGGAGGACTGTGTTGAGGCCCATCTGCTGTACCTCTGCTCGGAGCGGTGCCAGGTCCATTTCCTGCACGCCCAACAGCCACGCGCCGAGCACGATCAGCCCGGCCAGCACGACGCCGCTCACGGAGCCGGCAACGAGGCCTGCGCGGGTCGGCGGCGACCAGCTCGGGTCGCCCTTTTCCACCAGCAGGTACCACGCGGCGGGAAAGATCAGCAGCCATAACTTGGCGATGGTGAAGAGGGCCTTGCCGACCGGCCCCGGCGCCACCACCATCGCCATGATCACAGCGAGACTCGGCACGGGCGCCAGCAAAAGCAGGGCGATCAGTGCGTTCTTCGGTTTCTTATCGTTCAAAGTCATCGTGATGTTCGAAGTCCAGAACGTTCAAACGTTATAGCGTTCAAACGTTCAAACGTTGTTCTCAAAGGTCGGGTATCCCGAGAATCAGATTCGGGTCCGGGCACAGCTCGAGGTAAGTTTCTAATTCCGAAGGTGCGGCGACGCCGGGGTAGTCCACGACTCCAGCCACAGCGTCGACAATGAGCTGAAAATGGAGGTGAGGTGGCCAACTGCCATTCTCCTGCAGATCGCCGATCTCGCCGAACTTCTCTCCCCCGGCCAGGTGTTTCCCCGGCTCGAGCCGTTCGATCGTCGAACGGCTGAGGTGTCCGTAAAGCGTGTGGAACTCGAGGCCATCAAGCTCGTGGCGAAGGATCACGGTCGGGCCATAGTTCCCGAGCCCTGAGTTATCGGCGGCGGAATGGACTGTTGCAGGGAGCGGAGTCATGACCTCGGTTCCTTCGACAACGAAGAGATCGATGCCGAGGTGAACGCTGCGGCGTTCTTTTGCGCCGTCGAAAAGCGGGGAGTGGCGGTAGAGAACCCGATCCTCGTTGAAGCGGCCTATCCCCACCGGCGTCGGTGCTTCGGCGACTGCCGCGAAAATGTAGTCGGTGAACCCCGAGACGTCGTTGATGTCGAGACGGGCGAGCTCCCGGTTGGCATCGGTGAAGTCGAACACCACCATCCCGCCGGCGGAGAGTTCGAACGGCAAGACCGGCGAAATCCGGTGCCGGTGTTTCCTGAAGACTGCAACCAGGTCGGGCGAGGTCATGCGCCGATTGTAGCCGGGATCTCGGAACCGGCTTGGAGGGGCCGGGTCATTCCGGGGGCTCGAAAACCAGTGTCGGCGCCTCGAGACCCACGTCGGGGGAGGTTTCGTCCGCGAAGATCACGGTAATCGTCCTGAAACGGTCCTCGCGCCAATGATCCTCGCTCAGCAGCCAGGTGCGAACGAAATCGGCCAGCTCGAGACGGCAGCGTTCGCGGACCATGTCGATGTGCCGTGGGTCCGAAGCGCGTTCCGACAGCGCGGCGGTCACGCCACGTTCGAGCTCCTCCATCTGGTCCGCTTCGTTGAAACGAAGCCAGCCCCGGTCGCTGAATCTCTCCATGCCGGCCGTATCGATCGCCGGCGGAAGGGTCGGACTGAGTGCAGGTGCGTGAACAATGCACGACTGGTCTTCGACTTCGAGCAACCAGGGTTCGTCGAGTCGCACGTGATACCGGTAGGTCACCGGAACCCTGATCTCGGTGATGGTTGTGCCGAGGGAGATGAGATCCCATCCAACTCGGAGCTCGTCGCTGGTGCGAAGGACCTCGACCGCCTCGAACGAGGCCAACTCGAGACGTGCTCCTCCATCGGTCGAAAGGCCCGGTATGGCAGAGATGAAGGTTTTCGTGATGGTTCCGTTCTTGAAGGCGTCGGCGATGTCGACCGCCCTGGCACCAAGTTCACGAACCATCTCGGTCGCGGCCCGCCCGCTTTCACGTGTGGTGCGGCCGAACTGGTACAGCACGAGATAGGCGATGAGGCCGAGAGCGAGGACAACGATCGGCCATCTCATGAGGCGCAGGAGCTCGAGCCATCCGCCCGGCCGTTCGGTGGAATCGAAACCCGAACCGGGAGGCTGTTCGTCACTCACGACTCAACCCTTGTGTTTCCCGGTTGGGGTGAGTCCCAGTAAGCCTGACTGGCGATCCTGCTCAGTTCCGGAGACTTGTATCGTCCGGCGTTCCAGTTGTGGCGCAACCTGAGAATTCGAAACAGCATCGGTAGAGAATCGAACCTGAGACTGACCGACGACGGAGACGACCGCTGCAGCCTGACCGGGATGCGGCGGATGGACAGGTTGTGTTTGAGAGCGATATAGAGGAGCTCGACGTCTCCCGAAAAACTGTCATCCGTGACCAGGGGAAACAGCGCATCAGCGACGGGGCCACGAAATCCCTTCAATCCGCATTGGCTGTCGAAGAGTCCGCCGGTGACCAGCAGCCGGACGCAGTGGCTGAAAACTCGACTGCTGAGCTTGCGTGCGACTCGGCTGTCGGACAAGGAGGTTGATTCCGGGAGGGTGCGATCGCCGACAACAACGTCGTAGGCGCGACGGTCGATCAGGTCTGAAATGTACGGTACAGCCTCCAGATCGTAGGGAAGATCGGCATCGGTGAAGACCTTGCACGATCCGGTAGCGATTGCCATACCTGCCTTGACGGCGCCGAGCTTTCCGAGGTTTTCCGGTAGTGTGACCAGGTGTACGCGGTCGCTCACCAATGGCTCGATCACCGATGCCGTACCGTCGGTGGAGCCGTCGTCGACCACGACAAGCTCGAACTCCGGACACGTTCGATTGAGATACCGGCAAGCTTCATTGACAGAATCTGCAACGAAGCCGGCGCCGTCGTGGACCGGTATGACCAGGGAAACCGCCGGCTTCGGCTGTCTCTGATCCAGCTTCTTCTCTGAATCCTCCATCAATCTCACGCTACCGGTTTCTGGTTGACGCTGCAAGCTGTACAACCCTTTCGGTCGCTGCAGCATCTCATTGGTATGGAACGAGAGAATTCGCAAAGGAGATTCATGATGAACCTGAAATCGAAGTGTGCGATCGTCATGAGCCTGGTGATGGCTGCAGTGGGAACGGCTGCGGCTGGCTCGGAATTCGAAGAGATCATCGACCGGAGCTTTCCGCTTGCCGAGGGTGGCGTGGTGGCGCTGGAGAACATCAACGGTGATGTCAGCATCGAGGTCTGGGACAGTGCTGAGGTACGGATGTTCGCGGTCAAGAAGGCGAGTTCGCAAGAGCTTCTCGACGGGCTCGAGATCAAGGTTGACGCGGATGGGAGGTCGGTACGGATCGACACCGAGTATCCGTCGATGCGCGACTACGAACACGAATCTGGCACCTTCATGCGGGTGGAATTCACGTTGACCGTTCCGAAGACCGCTCGGCTCGATGACGTCGATCTGGTCAACGGCAATCTGCAGGTCGTCGGAGTCGAGGGCGGAATCTCTGTCGGGACCGTGAACGGCAATATCGATGTCCGGGATTGTGCCGGCGACGCGGAACTCGGCACTGTGAATGGGACCATAGAGGCCTATATCAACAGTCTCGACCTTGGTGGTGAGCTTGAGATGGAATCGGTCAATGGTCGCCTGGATCTCTATCTCGCATCGTCGATCAGCGCTGATCTTCGGGCTGAGTCTGTCAACGGCAGCCTGAAAAACGATTTCGGAATCGAGATTCACAAGGGCAAGTACGTGGGCTCGGATTTCAGCGGGAGCGTGGGTGGCGGTGGCGCGAAAGTGGAACTCGAAACCGTCAACGGGTCCATCAGCGTTCACCGCTGGTAGACGGAATATCAGGAAGTTGAAGAAAGGACCCCTCGATGGGGTCCTTTTTTCATGGAGCGAAGGTATACTCCACGCACATGAGCACGGACGAAAAGTCGGCAACTGAGGGACGGTATCGATCTGCCTCCCCGTACGAGAATCTGGTCGGGTTCTCGCGCGCCGTGCGCAGGGGGAACCGCATTGTCGTTTCAGGCACAGCTCCACTCGATTCCGAGGGGGAGACTATCGTTGGCGACGCTTACGTTCAGGCAACACGTTGCCTGGAGATCATCATGGAGGCCATCGAGGCGCTGGGTGGGACCCGGCAGGACGTCATCCGTACGAGGATGTACGTCATCGATGTAGAGGACTGGGAGGGGCTGGGCCGTGCTCATGGCGAGTTCTTCCGCGACACCTATCCAGCGGCCACGATGGTTGTCGTGAAGGGCCTTCTCGACCCGCGTTGGCGGGTGGAAATCGAGGCAGAAGCTGAACTGAACCCCGAAGATTAGTCCATAACTCGAGCACTTTCAGAGAATTATGCAGATTTTACGCCGGAAGTTCACCGTTTGACACAATTTTCAAGAAATTGTTCATTCAATTGACAACTCGAGCGTGTTATACTCCCCGAATAACGGTGGACGGTCGTCTTTTTCTGAACAGAAAAATGACGTCGATTGCCTCGGCGAGCGGGCGAAATGTGAATGCGGTGCTGCGGTTAACAGTTTGTGATCCTGGCGTGGAGCGTCGATGAGCAACCTCCCTCGGATCCTCATCATCGATGAAGACGAGAGCGATCGCGATCTCGCGTCGGTGGTGTTGACCGGGGAGTTCGGCAGTCTGGAAATCGAATCAGTCGGCACGGCAGCCGAGTTTTCGGGTGCATTGGCTGCGGGCCGGTTCGGGATCGTGATCACCGAAGCCGCCTTTTCTTGGAGCACCGGCGTCGAGCTGATCCAGCTGGTGAGGGACGTCCGCCCGGATTGTCCGGTGATTCTGTTTACCGCAGAAGTCGACGAAGAGCTGTGGAGCGAGTCCCTCCGCCTGGACGTCGACGGTTACGTCAACAAGAGTTCGTCCGGCTTCGTGCGCCTTCCCGCGGTAGTCCGCTCGGTGTTTTTCCAAACCCGCCGCAGGGCGGTGGCGAGCTCCAGGGATGCACCTTACAGGCGTCTCGTGGAAGGTCTTCCGGTCGGTATTTTCGTCGCCAGCCTAGATGGTGAGATCCTCGAGGCCAATCCGGCTTTCGCTTCGATGCTCGGTCTTTTCGATCCCGAGGAAGCCGCCTGGACAAGCTTTCCGGGCTTGATCGCAGACTCTGCAGCGGCTGACGACTGGATTACCCGCATGACTGCCACACGGTCTGTGCGAAACCTTGACGTGCAGCTGCGGCGTGCTGACGGGAGCCTGATGTGGGCTCGGGTCTCGTCCTGGGTGGTGGAAGATCCTGGTTCCGGCATGAAGCATATTCAGGGAATCGTCGAAGAAACAGGTGATTACCACGACGCGCAGGAGGAGCTGGCCAAGCGAACAGAAGCCTTGGCACGATCCAATGACGAGCTCGAGAATTTTGCGTACGTCGTCTCCCACGACTTGCAGCAGCCATTGAGCGTAGTCTCGAGCTACCTCGAGATGCTCGGTGAAAGTGTCCGCGGAAAGCTCGAGGAGGAGGAGGAGAGCTACCTCGATCGGGCGACATCGGCAGCCGTACGTGTGCAGGAGATGATCGATGCCGTTCTCGGTTTTGCGAGGGTGGACTCGCGAGGTGGCGACTTCGTACCGGTTGATCTCGGAGCGGTGCTGGAGCAGGTGAAATCAGAGCTCTGGAAAGAGATCACCGTCGCCAAGGCTGAAATCTCCAACGACCCCTTGCCGACGGTCGTTGCGGACGAAGCTCAGATGGAGCAGCTGATTCATAATCTCCTCTCAAACGCCTTGAAGTTCTCCGGTAATCCGCCGGTCGAGATCCAGATTTCAGTAGAAGAAAGCAAAGAAGAATGGCAGATTTCGATAACCGACAATGGAATCGGCATCGATCCGAAAGCGTCTCAGCGAATTTTCGTGATGTTTCAGCGTCTGCACACGGATGATGAGATCCCGGGCACCGGAATTGGCCTCGCCATCTGCAAAAGGATCGTTGATCGCCATGGCGGAAAAATCTGGGTAGAATCTGAACCGCGAATGGGAGCGACTTTCTATTTCACCATCCCGAAGAAAGCGGTTGGCCAAGGAGGAGACCAGACGTGAAATTCGGCAGCTTTTGGAGGAGGTAGCGAATGGTGCCCGCCGAGGCAGCTACCAGTCTGCATGAAGATGAGTACGTTCGGGTCTTGCTCGTCGAGGATAGCCCTGACCACGCCGAGTTGATCCGCACGAAGCTCATGCGTTCGAAGCGCATTCGGACCTTGATCGACCATGCAGACCGTCTGGAGAAGGGTCTCCAGATGCTCGAGAACAATGACTATGACGTTGTGTTGTTGGACTTTTCGTTGCCAGACAGTTTTGGCATCGACACCTTTCAACGCGCGCACGAGGTCGCGAAACGAATTCCGATCATTGTCCTCACCAGCCTTGATGACAATGATCTGGCGGTGCAGGCGGTACGATTGGGTGCTCAGGATTACCTGATAAAACGCGAGGCTGATACCAGGTTACTGGTGCGTTCCATTCTCTATGCCATCGAGCGCGCGGCTGCCGATGAAGCGTTGCGGAAGTCGGAAGAGCGCTTCGCCTTGGCGGTTCGGGGTGCCAATGACGGGCTCTGGGACTGGGACTTCGAGACAGATACGGTCTTTTATTCACCTCGGTGGAAGGGCATGCTCGGGTTTTCGACCCAGGATGTCGGCAACAGCCCGCGCGAGTGGATGGACAGGATTCACGCGGATGACAGACCACCGTTCCGTCGCCACCTCGATGCGCACCTCGCTGGCGCCACTGAGCAGCTCGAGTTCGAACATCGGATGCGCAATGCCGATGGCGAGTACATCTGGGTGCTGGCACGCGGGGTCGCGGTTCGAGACGAGAAAGGCAAGCCTTGTCGCATGGCTGGCTCGCAAACCGATATCACCGCCCGCAAGAAGGCGGAGCACCAGCTCCAGCACGACGCTCTGCACGACGGACTCACAGGTCTCGCGAACCGGGTCCTGTTCATCGACAGGCTGGCGTGTGCCCTTGCGGATTTGCGACGTCAGGCATCACCACATTTCGCAGTCCTGTATTTCGACCTCGATCGTTTCAAGAACGTCAACGACAGTCTGGGCCACAGCATGGGCGACAAGCTGTTGGTCGGCATTGCGCGGCGGCTCGAGCATTTCCTGCGGCCAGGTGACACGGTCGCTCGCCTCGGAGGCGACGAGTTCGCGGTCCTCGTCCATCGGGTGGAGGACGCGAGCGGCGCGATTCACGTCGCAGATCGAATTCAAGATGTCCTGAGCATGAATTTCTCGATCGATGGCCACGATGTGATGGTGACCGCTTCGATCGGAATTGCCCACAGCTCCACCGGCTACAACAGTCCGGAGGAGATCCTGCGCGATGCGGACATCGCCATGTATCGAGCGAAGGGCGAGGGGAAGGCGCGGTACGAGATCTTTGACCGAGACATGCACCAGAGTGCAGTTGCGCTCCTCAAGCTGGAAACCGAACTGCGTCGCAGCGTCCACCGCGGCGAGTTCGAGATGAATTACCAGCCGATCGTGTCTCTCGCCAACGGTCGGATTGTCGGCTTTGAGGGACTCGTGCGATGGAGGCACCCCGAGAGGGGCATTGTGCTGCCGAACAACTTCATAGCCATTGCGGAGGAGACCGGACTGATCGTGCCGATCGGGTGGTGGGTCCTGCGAGAGTCGTGCAAACAGACCCGTATATGGCAGAAGCTTTTCCCGAACGACCCGCCGTTGTGGGTCAGCGTCAACATGTCCGGCAAGCTGTTCATGAGAAGCACCATGGTCGACGAACTCCTGGGCATTCTCGAAGACACCGGTCTGCCGCCGCGGAACCTACGCATCGAGGTTACCGAGAACGTGGTCATGGACCATGCCGATCTTGCCGTTCGCAACCTGATGGAGCTCAGGGCTCTCGGGGTTCAGCTTTCGATCGACGACTTCGGCACCGGTTATTCGTCGCTGAGCTACCTTCAACGCTTCCACTACGACTCGCTCAAGATTGATCGTTCCTTCGTCAGCCAACTCGGCTCGCCAGGTGATTCCCGGGCGATCGTCGAGACCATTCTCAACCTCGCCAACAACCTGGGTATCGGCGTGGTCGCCGAGGGAATCGAGACCGCCGATCAGGTCGACCGCCTGCGCCGGATGCAGTGTCCGCATGGGCAGGGCTTCTGGTTCTCACGACCACTGAACGTCACTGCCGCAGAGGAGCTGATGGCCTCGTCTCCGACCTGGTAGCGCGCACCTTTCAGGTGCGAATTTTGAATTCTGAATTCGGAATTTTGAGTTTCCATCAGTCCCACAGGGCATTTCACGGGAGAGTGGGAGGCATTCCGAATTCCGAATTCCTCATTGTCCGATTCGTACTGGCATTCTTCGCGCTCCCCAGGTGCCGGGTGGACCGTCGAAACGGCCGGCGCATCGTGTCCCGCACTTCAGACACCGACCCTGGTCGTCGAGCTTCCACGCGGTCAGCCGATACCAGTCTCGACCGATGACCAGCTCGCCGCAGCCGTGGCAGTACGTCGATCCGCCGGCTGGATCCACAACGTTGCCGGTGAAGGCGTGACGGACACCGTTTGAAAGTGCGATTTCACGCGCCCTTCTGAGGGTTTGCGGGCTCGTCGGCGGCAGCTTGCTCATCTTGAAGTCGGGATGGAAGGCCGTGAAGTGCATCGGTACGTCCGGCCCGAGCGTGTCGACGACCCAGCCACTCATTTCGTCGATTTCGATCTCCGAGTCGTTCTCGCCCGGTACCAATAGGGTCGTGAGCTCGACCCACACGTTCGTCTCCTTGACCAGGTACTCGAGGGTTTCGAGCACGGGCCGTAGCTCACCGCCACAGAGCTTTCGGTAGAAGGTTTCGGTGAAGGCTTTGAGATCCACGTTGGCGGCATCCATGGCGCCGAAAAATTCGTGCCTCGGCTCTGGACAGATCTCGCCCGCGGTGACTGCGACGTTGGCGATACCACGCTCGCGGCAGGCGGCGGCAACATCGACCGCGTACTCGAGGAATATGACCGGGTCGTTGTAGGTATAGGCGACGCTGCGGCATCCGGCTGCTGCTGCGGCGCGCGCGATCGCTTCTGGCGAGGCGGCATCGGCGAGAGTGTCCGCCTGCCGTGACTTGGAGATCGACCAGTTCTGGCAGAATTTGCAGGCGAGATTGCACCCCGCCGTGCCGAAGGAAAGGACCGCGCTCCCGGGAAAGAAGTGGTTGAGGGGCTTCTTCTCGATCGGGTCGACGCAGAAGCCGGACGAGCGCCCGTAGGTTGTGAGGACAATACCGCCGCCGACATTCTGCCGCACAAAGCAGAATCCGCGTTGTCCCTCCTTGAGCTTGCACAGCCGAGGACAGAGCTCGCAGACCACGCGTCCGTCCTCGAGTGCGGTCCAGTATCGTCCCGGCACCACCGAGTCCATACCTTCATTGATGATCTGCTCGGAACCGAATGTCAAGGCATGCGGGAATGAGAGGTCAAATATTCGACACGGGGAGTCACGCTCGGCCACCGCCCATGGATGGATTTTGTTGGGGTTGGGCAGGTGGCATTCCGAATGCACGAGATCGAATATTCTTCGTTGGAGAAGGGTTGACCGTGTGTCATGAGCAGCGCTGATATTCACCGGGAACTTCCGCCGGGTTTCGAGGATCGCGATCTTGTGCGGCCCGCGCGCTGGGAGTTGTTGCACGAGGCGAGGATTGTCTTCGAGCGTTTGGCCCTCGTCGCCACTCTCGGACGTATTCGAGCTGCCGTGCCGCACGGTCACGGTGAGCCTGTGATGGTTGTCCCGGGTTTTGCAACCGACGACCGATGGACGACGCGCCTGCGCGGTTTTCTTGTTTCGATCGGCTATCGGGTCTCCGGGTGGGGACTTGGTCGTAACCGTGGCAACGTGCCGAAGCTGATTCCTGCGGTGATCGAGCAGGCCGAGCGCCTTTATGAACGCGAAGGACTGCCGATTCGTCTAATCGGCTGGAGCCTCGGGGGGTATCTGGCCCGCGAGGCGGCGAGGGAACGACCAGAGGTGGTCGAACGCGTGATCACTCTCGGCGCGCCGGTGATCGGTGGGCCGGCCTACACTGCCTCAGCGCCGATGTACGTGCGGCGAGGCTACAGTCTCGAGGATATCGCCGCGACCGTGGTCGAGCGCGAGAAGATACCGATCGAGGTCCCCATTCTCGCCGTCTACAGCCGGTCCGATGGAGTGGTTGCCTGGCGTGCGTGTATCGATCGTTTCGACAGTCCAAACGTCGAGCATCTCGAGGTGCGCTCGAGCCATCTCGGCATGGTCAATTCGCCCCGAGTTTTTCGACTGGTTGCCGACCTCCTCGCACGACCTCAGCATCAGAGCTGACGCCTGGTCAATCTCCCGCTCGGCGATGCGACCCGGGTGGGCGGGTGGAAACTTTCAAACGTTGAACGTTAAACGTTTGCGGGCAACAGCGTGCCGGTGACTTCTCCGAAACCGATACGAATCCCGTCCTTTTCGCACCAGCCGGTCAGGGTGACGGTGTCGCCGTCGGCGAGGAAACGCCGCTCCTCGCCACCGGGCAGTTTGATCGCCTCGGTGCCTCGCCAGCTCAACTCGAGCATCGAACCGCGCTCGTGCTTCTCGGGGCCCGAGATGGTCCCCGAGCCGTAGAGATCGCCCGGCTGCGTGTTGCAGCCATTGACCGTGTGATGGGCGAGTTGCTGGCACATACTCCAGTACATGTACTTGAAGTTGGAGGTTGCGATCGTTCCCGGCTTGACCATCGTTTCCGACTGGAGTCCGACCTCGAGGTGGATGTCGTAGGCGCAGTCTTCCGAACTGCGGAGGTACTCGAGAGGCTCCGGATCGTCCTGCACCGGACCCGCACAGCGGAACGGCTCGAGCGCTTCCATCGTGACCACCCAGGGTGAAATCGAGGTCGCGAAGTTCTTGCCGAGAAAGGGACCGAGGGGCACGTACTCCCACTTTTGGATGTCACGCGCCGACCAGTCGTTGACCAACACCATGCCAAAGATGTGTTCCCGTGCTTCTGCGATCGGGATCGGCGTTCCGAGGGCGTTTCCCGGTCCTACGAAGAACCCCATTTCGAGCTCGAAGTCCATCAACCTGCTCGGACCGTAGCTCGGCCGGTCGGCATCGTCGGCCTTGGTCTGACCCATCGGCCGAGGTATATCGGTGCCGCTGACCACGATCGAGCTGGCGCGGCCGTGGTAGCCGACCGGCAAATGGAGCCAGTTGGGTTGGAGTGCGTTGTCCGGCCCGCGAAACATGACGCCGACGTTAGTGGCGTGTTCGCGCGAGGAGTAGAAGTCGGTGTAGTCCCCGATAACCGCCGGGAGGGCCATTTCGACCCTCGCCCGGGGGTGAAGTGCCGCCTGGCGGAGACCTTCATTGTCTCGCAGGGTTGACTCGTCGGCGCTCAGCAGGCGGGTCAGAGTCTTCCTGGTTTCTCCCCACGCCTCGGCGCCGAGGGCCATGAAGGAGTTGAGTGTGGTCTGGGCCAGGGAATCCCGGCTGCCACGCCGCCCCTCTCCGAGCAGGCCGCTGTCGACGAGGACCGAGAGATCGAGCACCGAATCTCCGATCGCCACCCCGATCCGTGGCCTGAGGCCGGCCGAAGGGCGAAAGACACCGTACGGAAGGTTCTGGATTGGAAAGTGCGAGCTTGGCGGGACGGTGATGAACGAACGAAGTTCTGTATTCAGCGTGGCCATTTTTTTGCAGCCTCCTTCTACACGATGCCGAGGTTTTTCAGATCGTCTCGCGGTTCGGAAAAGCTGCAGCTGCCGAAGGTCGTGAGCAAGGTTTGACGAGCGGCAACGATCTCGTCCGCAGACGCCCGGTAATCGTGCCAGGCAAAGTGCTCCGGTCCGACCGTAAATGAGCCCGGATCGACCTCGGCAACGATCTCGATCAGTGTTCTGACCGGCAGGTCGTGAACGTAAGCCAGGACCGAGGCTGCATAGAGGTTGATGAAGCCGTGAACCGTGGCTCCGAGATCGGGATCGTGCTGACGTACCGGATGGTGCAGGCCCTGCGTCGCCTTCAGAGGCACGGCGATCGCGCGGCAGGTGGCTATCGCCGCCGCCACCGCCTCGACGTCCGGGATGGCCTCCTCTTCAAGTCCTCCACAGCGGATTTTGAGGCCAACGCGGTTTTGCGGCCCTGCTTTCCGGTCGGTGTCGCGCACTGCCGCCGCTGCGGCCGGCAACCGTTGCCGCCAGTCGCCAAGCAGCGAAACCTCGAAGAACGGAGTCAACTGGAGAGATCCGTTTTTCGTCAACCGGCCCCACGCCTGGTTCACTGCGACCGCCACACCACCCGTCTCGGGGAGTCCAACCTCGACGGTGTCCACCACTGCACGTCCGCTGTGCCTGGTGGAAAAGGTGACTATTTTGGCGCTTTCCCGCCCGACCGTGGCGAGGTACTCCTCGAGGGTGCCACCACGGTGTCCGAGGGCCGAGATGGTGATCGGGGGATGCGGTGTGTCGGTGTCGGTGAGCAGTGGACCGAGCTCCTCGAGGCGGGATACGGGACAGACGAAGCGTGCCAGCATCCAGCCTTCCTCCGATGAGAGGTGACCGACGAACCGTCGGAAGGCTTCGTCCATCGGCAGCTCTGCGGGCGGAAAAAGACCGGCGTAGTCGATGATGCCGTCGAGAAGCGATTTCGCGCATGGATCCATCGTTGCTCCATCGTTACACATGATCTGGGAACGGTATGGTACCACCCGCAACAGCGCAGGCTGGTGCGTGCCTTCGGCTACAATACCCCGCGGGAGGAGCCTCGATGAGCAACAGGTCAGACAGTTTTGTTCTCTCGGCATGTATCGGTTTTGGCTTCGTGCTGATGCCGATTTCGGTTGCCGCTAACGATGTGGCGGTCGCCAACCCTGGTTTCGAGCAGCTCGCACCGGGCGGTTCGGTCGTTGGATGGCGTCAGGTTGTGGAGGCCGGCAGCGAAGGTGCAGCATTCAGTGGTGAAAGCGACGTTGCCCACGGTGGGGTCGGCAGCGCCAACCTCACAGTACGCGGCCACGGCACCGTGACCGCGGAGTCCGACCCGGTGGCCCTCGACGTCGGCGAGCTCTATCGGCTGAGCGGCTGGATTCGCACCCAGGGAGTCGTCTCCGACCCGATGTCGAAGTACCCGACCGCAGTTCCCGCCTGTCTCACCATGGAGGCATTGCCGTTCACCATGCACTCGCCGGCGGTCGGAGGAGACTCCGACTGGCGTCACGTCGAACTGCTGTTCATCGCGACCGCGAAAGAGGACCGCATTCGCCTGCACCTCGGCTACAACGGTACCGCCAGGGGGACTGCCTGGTTCGACGACCTGCGGCTGGAAAAGGTCGAGGACATTGCCGAGTTCATCCCGCCCGAAACCGTCCGTTGGTCGGGCCCCGGCTTTCGGTATGACGATCAGGGCTGGATCTTCGTTCACATCGAGGGTGAGCCGTACGACCGCGGCTATCAGTACGGCTCCCTCATGCCGGATGAGATCGCGGAGTACATCCGGAAGCTCGGCGTCGTCCAGTATCGGCAGGATCCCGAGTCCGGTTGGGACACCGTTCGCTTCGAGGCCGATTCACTCTTTCTGCGCAAGTACGACGAAGAGTATCTGACCGAGATGAAGGGCATCGCCGACGGCGCAGCGGCTGCCGGTAGCGAGGCGTGGGGGCGGCCGATCGATCTGCGGGACATCGTTGCCCTGAACTCGGTCATAGATCTCGGTCAACTCGGCAGGGCCCTCGAGGTCACCCCGAACTCACTCACCGGTCAGGCCTTCACCGCCCCGGACGAGGAGCTCGATATCGAGGTCGAACAACACAAGTGCTCGGCGTTTGTGGCTACCGGCCCTGCGACCGGGAATCGTGGCGTCGTGTTCGGGCAGATTTTCATGTGGTCGGGCTACACCGGCGTTCACTGGAACGTAATAACCGATGTCGACCCTGCGGACGGTTACCGTTTGGTCTACCAAACATTCCCGGGAGGTATCCACTCCGGTGCGGACTTCTACCTCAACGAGGCCGGCATCGCTTTCGGCGAGACCACGGTTTCGCAGACGCCCTACGAGGCCAACTCCACCCCTCAGTCCAACCGCGCGCGAAAGGCGGCCCAGTACGCCGCCTCGATCGACGACGTCGAACGGATCCTGTGGGAGAAGAACAACGGCATGTACACTAACGACTGGCCGATCGCCGACTTCAACACCGGCGAGGTCGCTATCCTGCTCCTCGGGACACACGCCAAGAAGCTGTGGCGAACGTCCGAGGACATGGATCCTTTCGGCACTCCGGGTTTTTTGTGGGCCAACAACAACAATCGTGATCCAGAGGTGCGCAAAGAGTACGTGGCCCAGCCGGACGACCGGCCCTTTGATCTGATGTTCTCGCCCTGGAACAGGGACCTGGCGTTCAACCAGTTTTACGCTGAGCACAAGGGGAAGATCGATGCCAATGCGGGCGTCGCTCTGTGGGCCTCCTCACCGATCAACCGTGCCCACGCCTGCGATGGCAAGATCACCAACACGGAAATGGCCGGGAAGATGGCCTTTCTCGCGCATCACGGCAAGGTGACCCTGCGCGAGAAATTTCCTACCAAGGGCTGGCGCTATTTGCCGGACCTCCCGGGCGCCGATCCCCACCTCAGCCTCGGATACTCGGTCGTCAGCCCGGTCTTTGTTGCAGACCGACTGGCCGCGGCACGGACTGCATCGAATAACGAGATATCGGAGAGCGGTAGCTCAGGGTTCGAATTGGGCGACATCGCGACCACCTTCGAGATTGACAAGAAGGACCTCTGGGGCGGCACGGTCGAGCCGGCATCTGCCTCCGAGAGCTGGTTCGTCAGCGCGACTGCAGCCTATTGGCAAATGTTGGCCGGGATCGCGGGGGAAAAACCGGCGGCGGCGGCTGAGAAGCTCGCGAACGAGCTGGCGGCCCTCGAGGCACGTTATCTCTACACCGTCTCGCGAGAGGAGGATCTGCCCGCTGTCGATGCCCATCGGGCCTACGACCGCTACGGCCCGTACCTGCTGCCGCGCATCAAGGGGACCTTCGCGCTGCACCAGCTCCGTTTGCTGCTCGGCAACGAGACCTTTTTCGAGGTGATGGCCACGGTTCACGAGCGCTACCGGGGTCGGGAGATGTCGACCAAGGATTTCGTGGCGGTTGCCGAAGATTTCTCCGACCGCGACCTGGAGGCATTCTTCGAACAGTGGCTGCAGCGGATTGGCCTGCCGCGTGTGCGGCCCGAGTTCGAGGTGCAGAAGACTCGTGGAGGCGGTTGGAACCTTGTGGTCAACATCGAACAGGATGGTGACCCCTACCGGTTCGTCACCCACCTCGAGGTCGAGGCTGGAGACAACCGTTCGATTCACCGGGTTGAAATCAAGGACGATGGAAAGGTGTCACTCCATTTCGATGCCGAGCCGACGAGAGTCGTCTTCGACGTCCTCAGCGACCTCCCGGTCGAGCGCGAGAATTTCTATGAGTGGCGGAATCTGATCGACGATTTCCACGACACCCTGATCGTCTACGGCACCTCCCGCCAGATCGAGGCCAACCACACCCTCGCCCGGCGTTGGCAGGAGAAGGTCGCCGATACCTATATCGAGATCCTTCCGCCACTGGTCAAGGACTCCGAAATCGACGAGACCCGGGCGGCGACCCACGACCTCATCGTGATGGGCACCTTGAAGGACAACTATCTCTTCAACCACGTGCCGCAAGACATCCCGGTGCAATTCGGGCGCAACCACTTCGAGTGGGAGGGGGAGAGTTACGGCGAACCCGATGACGGGCTCTTTCTGGTGGTACCCAATCCCTGGAACTCCGAGCGGGTGATGTATGTCATCGCGGCCAACTCGGGCATGGAGCTGTACGACATGACCGAGACCTATCAACGGGGGATTCCGCAATGGGCCCGTTTCAAGGGCGACGAGATCGTCGAGCGAGGTTTCTTCGACCGCGAGGGGTTCGTCGTCGATCTCGGTGAATAGGCGCGTCCATACAAACGCCGGCCGCGGCGAATCCCGCGGCTGGCGCTTTCGGACCGCCGCGACTCCGAGAGCAGAATCTCGTCGCCGCGTCAGTCCTCATTCGCTGCGCGCCTGCGGCGCGCCGGCGTTCATGCGGTCTTAGCGTCGACACCCTTGAATCTCGATGTCCCGCCCCCACCCCCCGTCCACCCACCCTCGGAAACTCGCGCGCTGCGCGCTGGCGAGTTTCTGAGGGGAGGGGGTGAATGAAGACCTGGCTCCAGAGTTTTCTGCGTAGAATGAAGGCTTGAATGCCACTTCGCCTGAAATTCAAACCGCCGTGGCCGCTACCGCTGCTCAAGAGGATCGTCCGAGGTTACGTCGGTGCGCGGACGGTGCTCGTCGACGAGTTGCCGCCCGAGCGGCGGCCTTCGTCACTCGCGGTCGACGAGCGGGCGGAGGGTTTCGAACAGCTCGGCGCCGACCTGACTGTACTTTCGTACAACGTGCAACGCGCGCAGCGGCTGGAACGGGTGGCGTCGACGATCGAACGGGCGGTCGCCGACTGGTCTCCCGACCTCATCTTCCTGCAGGAGGCGCCGCTCGAGCTCGTTCGCCTCCCGCGGCTCGCGCCGATCATGGGCCGGTCGAGCCTCTTCTGGGCCCCTTTCCACCAAGTCGACAGGCCGGACCAGCGCTATCGATTCCGCGCCTACGGACAGCTCATCGCCAGCATCCGAGCCCTCGAGGGGTCGAAGGTCGTCGAGTTGCCGACCGTCAACCCGAGCGTTCTCGGGCCCGGCCACCTCATGAAGCGGATCGCTCTGTTGGCCAGCCTTCGAACCGCTGACGGCCGCGCAGTCGGTGTGGTCAACGTCCACAATGAACCCTTCGCCAGATCGAGAGATCGGCTCCTCCAGAACCGGAGGTTCCTCGAGGCGCTTGAGGACGATGCTCCCGACGTTGCAATCTGCTGCGGGGATTTCAACCCGTCGTTCAGCCAGCGAAGTGAGCCCGGCCTCAGACTGCTCGAGGAGGCGGGTTTCGTGAACGCCTTTGCTC
>JAJDNM010000117.1 GCA_022340665.1 Acidobacteriota bacterium
ACCTCGGTCATCGCCTTCATCGAGGCGCGCGAAGGCATCTCCACCGTAGAGCTGGCGCCGAATTTCCAGGTCACGACGCTCGGATGTGGTCTTTTTGATCTGCCGTGTGCTCACTCCAGCCTCCGTTTCGTGCCGGGTGCCGAATCGAAGTATCCAGGCACCGCGAGGCCCCGGCGCGATGGCGCCGGGGCGTTGGTCTGAAGAAGAGGGTAGGGCGAAATTCGTGGTCGGTGGTCAGTCGTTTTGGGGGTTCATTGACTCGTCGATGCAGGTTGCCTGAAGTTCCTCGTCACTGGCGTTGCGAAGCTCCGAGTACCGGGAGGCCGGGCAAAGGTAGGTGGTCCCGCTCTGCGAGCGAATCCAACGATATCCAAGTTCGGCTTTGCGAGAGCTGATTTGCTCAAACATGTCGTCCTCCGATGGCTGTGCGCTCGAGGGCGCGGTTGTCGTTGAGCGGTCATCGATTTCCCGCTTTCGTCGTGTGTAATGGCGAGAAGTCCAGAAAAATTCCAGAAAATGTCACAATTCAGAAAGAAAATTCTAATATTTATCTAAATTCGCGGAGATGAGGGCCTTCTTCGCTACCGTGCTTGTACCCTTGTCGATCTGCTGCTGAGCTGGGAACGAGTCGGGCGGCCAAGTCTCCGGCCCGGAAATGGGAGGCCATCGATTCGACCCTGTCGCAGCATCCTCAGATGGGGTGGGGACTGAGGTTCCGTCTGGAACTTCTCTGTGTGTTTGCACCACGTCCCGAACAACGGGCGAAGACTACTTTGTTGTCTCCATCGCATCGATGATGGCGTTGAAGGTCTGACTCGGGCGCATGGCCTTCGCCGCCATCGCTTTGTCGGGCAGGTAGTACCCACCGATGTCAGCCGGCAGGCCCTGGGCGGCGAGGAGCTCGTCGGCGATCGCCACCTCGTTCTCTGCCAACGCAGCCGCGATCGGTGTGAACCGCTCTTTCAGTTCCGTGTCCACGTCCTGTGCGGCCAGCGCCTGCGCCCAGTACAACGCCAGGTAGAACGTGCTGCCCCGGTTGTCGATCTCGTTCACCTTGCGGGAGGGGAGCTTGCCGTTCTCCAGGTAGGACGCAATCGCCTGATCCAGCGTTTCGGCTAGGATCTTCGCCTTGTCGTTGCCGTATTTTTCGGCGACCAGCTCGAGCGAGGGCACCAGCGCACAGTACTCACCGAGGGAGTCCCACCGCAGGTGGCCTTCCGAGTTGAACTGCTGAACGTGTTTTGGAGCCGAGCCACCGGCACCGGTCTCGAAGAGCCCGCCGCCGTTCATCAGCGGCACGATCGACAGCATTCGGGCGCTCGTACCGAGCTCGAGAATCGGGAAGAGATCGGTCAGGTAGTCGCGGAGAACGTTGCCGGTGACCGAGATCGTATCCTCGCCCCGGCGAATCCGCTCGAGCGAGAACTTCATGGCGTCAACCGGCTTCATGATGCGAATGTCCAACCCGTCGGTATCGTGATCGGGAAGGTAAGTCTTCACCTTCTTGATGATCTCGGCATCATGCCCGCGCGCTTCATCCAACCAGAAGATGGTGGGCGATCCGGTCGCCCGCGCCCTGGTGACCGCGAGCTTCACCCAGTTCTGGATCGGCGCGTCCTTTGCCTGACACATGCGGAAGATGTCTCCCGTTTCCACCTTCTGCTCGAGGACGGTGGTGCCTGAAGTATCGACGACGCGAATCGTGCCGCGTGCAGGCGCCACGAAGGTCTTGTCGTGCGAGCCGTACTCCTCGGCCTTCTGCGCCATCAGGCCAACGTTGGCGACATTGCCCATCGTTGCCGGGTCGAATTGGCCGTTTCGTTTGGCGTCCTCGAGGATCTCCGAATACATCGTCGCGTAACAGCGATCCGGCACCATGGCGATACAGTCCTGGAGCTGGTCGTCCTTGTTCCACATCTTGCCACCGTCACGAACAACGTTCGGCATCGATGCGTCGACGATGATGTTGTTGGGGAGGTGGAGGTTTGTAATGCCGTTCCGGGAATCGACCATCGCGAGGTCGGGCCGGGACGCGTACACGGCGTCGATGTCGGCTTCGATCTCGGCCTTCTTGTCGGCGGGGAGCCGATCCAGCCTTTCCAGCACATCGGCGAGGCCGTTATTGACGTTGGCGCCGATCTCCTCGAGCACCTCGGCGTGCTTGTCGAGCGCCTCGGCGTAGAAGACGGAAACGCAATGGCCGAACATGATGGGATCGGAGATCTTCATCATCGTCGCCTTGAGGTGCAGTGACAGCAGCACGCCGTCGTTCCTGGCTTCCTCGATCTGCGCGCCGTAGAACTCGCGAAGCGCGGCGACGTTCATCACTGCCGTATCGACGACCTCGCCCTCCAGGAGGGCGATATTCGGCTTCAACACGGTGGTCGATCCATCGCTGGCGACGAACTCGATCCTGACATCGGTCGCAGCGTCCATCGTGGTCGAGTTTTCACTCTCGAAGAAATCACCGCGGCTCATGTGGGCGACCCGCGCCCTCGATCCCGACTCGGGCCAGGGCTTCATCATCTTGTGCGGGTGCTTCTGCGCGAAGCTCTTGACCGATGCAGCAGGTCTGCGGTCGGCGTTGCCTTCACGAAGCACGGGGTTCACTGCGGAACCGAGACACACCGAAAATCGGGCCCGCAGCTCATTCTCGGCTTCCGTCTTGGGCTCCTCGGGGAAGTCCGGGATGTCGTACCCCTTCGATTGCAGCTCCTCGATGGTTGCCTGGAGCTGGGGAATCGAGGCGCTGATGTTGGGCAGCTTGATGATGTTGGCCTCGGGTTGCTTGACCAGCTCTCCGAGCTCGGCGAGGTGGTCCGGGATCCTCTGGTCCTCGGTCAGGTTTTCCGGGAAGTTCGCGATCACGCGACCGGCCAACGAGATATCACTCAGCTCGATCTCGACGCCGGAGCCCCTGGTGTAGGCGCGGAGGATTGGCAGGAAGGAAAAGGTCGCCAGCAGCGGTGCCTCGTCGGTCTTGGTCCAGATGATTTTCGAGTCGGTCATGGTGCATCCTTGGTGGGGGTTTTGCCGCAAGCCGGCAAGGCAGTCTAGCCTTTCCAGCTGCGATTGTCAGCAATCATCTTTTTCGGATTCCTGGACGGCATCGGCGATCTCCTGGCTCTGCTCGACACCGGCGCCTACCAGGAAGTGTCGATGAGCAATTTCAATGCCATGCCGCGGCCGGCCACCGGTCTCGTCACCGGTGGCGAGGCCACGGTCATCCGGCGGCGAGAGAGCGAAGAAGACGTTCTCAGGCGCGATGTGATGCCGGTGCATCTCTGAGGGGAGCCCCCTCGCGGTATCCTCGAATAGGCGAGTTCGACGATGTTGCTTCCTATAGGCCACGAGGAGACCACCGTACGGCGCATGCCGTGGGTGACCCTGACGATCATCTGTCTTTGCCTGGTGGCCTTTATTCTCACGGTGATCGCCCCGTCGAGCGAGAGCATCGTCGCCAGCCGCGAGAGACGAGCCGTGGAGTACTTCGTCGAGCACCCCTATCTCGAGCTCGATCCGCAGCTCAAGGGGTACCTCTATTACTCGCTCCTCCAGCAAGGAAGTCCGGAGATCTCCCCTCCGGATGATGACGCGCTGAGAGAGAGTGAACAGCGGCAGCTCGATGACCTGGTTGCGGCTGTCTTCGAAGCTCGCGACAGCTCACCATACTTTCGCTGGGGCCTGGTTCCAGCCCGGCCGCGCCCGGTCGCCTGGCTCACGCATATGTTGATGCACGCTGGATTGCTCCATCTTCTCGGCAACCTCTTCATCCTCTATCTCGTCGGACCGTCTCTCGAGGATGTCTGGGGGCGGCCGATGTTCTCGCTGTTCTACATCGCCGCGGGGCTGGCGGCAGCGGCGTTCTTCGTGCTCGGCCATCCCGATGTCGACGAGCCGCTGGTCGGCGCCTCCGGCGCCATCGCCGGGGTGATGGGCGCGTTTGCCGTTCGCTTCTGGAACACGCGAATCACCTTCTTCTATTGGGTCTTCTTTCTCAAGATCTACACCGGGACCTTTGCCGCGCCGGCGTGGCTGATGCTCGGTCTGTGGGCGGCCGGTCAGGTGGCATTCATGAGCGGCCTGTGGGCCTTCACAACCGTCGCCGATATGGGCAACGTGGCATTCAGCGCGCACGTGGCGGGTTTCATGTTTGGCGTCGTCGTAGCCTTCGCGATCAGAAAGCTCGCGATCGAGGAGCGGTTCGTCGAGCCCTCGATCGAGACTCGGACCGTCGTTCACGAGGCTCGGGCCATTGAACAGGCCTTCGATCTCGCACGGGAGGGGCGTACCGAGGAGGCCGTGGCTCTGCTCGAGGCCGAACTGGAGCGAAATCCCGGTGATGCGGATGCGGCATCGGGTTTGTGGAACCTCGCCGTCGCCGGCGGGACCGAGCAACGCGTCGCGCGGCGAATGATCCGGCCTCTCGAGGCGGCCGCCCGGTCGGGCGATGACGGACTTCCGGGCCTCTGCTGGGGAGAGCTG
>JAJDNM010000118.1 GCA_022340665.1 Acidobacteriota bacterium
AGAAGGCAGGCCTGGTCGTAGAGATTCCAGGCAGAAGAGGAGTGGTTGGAACCGAAAATCTCTTGCCGAATTTCGAGGCCACGTCGATACCACTGCAAGGCTTCGTCATACTCCCCCTTCTGGTAGTGATGAAACCCGAACAGCTCGAGGGTTCGGACTACACCCAGATGCTTGGATCCGTGAGCTTCCTTGGCGATCTGCAGTGCCCGGTCAAGATTTTCGCGGGCACCTTCCACATCACCACGGTTGGCCAGCAGCAACGCGTATGACCCCAGGGCCCAGAGGAGATCAGGATGTTCAGGTCCAAGCGTCCGCTCGCCGATGACGAGAGCGCGCTCGTATCGCTCTGCAGCTTGATCGAGGTTTCGCTGTCGTCGATCGATTTCTGCCAACTGGGTCAACGGAAAAATCAGATTGGGGTGATCGGGACCAAGAGCATCTTCCTGGATCTCGATGGCTCGCTCGAACAGGGCTCGCGCCTGATCAAGGCGAATAGTCTCCAGTTTGCATCGACCAAGCCCCGCGATTGTGCTGAGCGCCGACGATGTGCCAGGATACGGCGACCTTGTTCTTGGCGACTCCATGTCAACCACCGCCATATCCCTCGATCTCAACTTCCACCTGACACCAACGAGCGAGTACTTCGACTTTTATCTCGGTGGTGGAATTGCCGGCTTGGATTATGGCAGTCTCCGTTACACCGAACCAGACGGAGATTCCCTGAATCTCGATGTCGACAACGACCTCGGCTTTTCCGCAAAGGCCGGGCTCGGTATTGCGCTCGGCAAGAACAGCAATTGGGCGGCGTTCGGCGGCCTCCGTTACATCTGGACTGACCTCGATGTCACGCAGCCTGAGGATACGGACAACACCACCGCGACCTTCGACTTCGATACTTTTTCATTCTCGGTTGGCATCGCCTTCAGCTTTTGAAGCTCAGCCAGTTTCTGAACAGGGGAGCACGGGAGCAAGGCGTCGCCAACCGGCGGCGTCGCTCCTCTGCTCATTTGTCGCCCATTGGGAAAGCGTACCGTTTGGACGACTCCTGTGAGAAGCGCTTGGCCGAGTCGACGACACAGGTGCCACCCTTCGCATTGTCACCCGCACCCACCTGGTAGGTTGATGGTGCAGACAATGCGAAGAGTGGCACCCTGCACGCCGAGCCAAGATGTCACGAAGGGTTGCAACTACCCTTTCACAAAGGGATTGGAAGCACGCTCACGGCCGATGGTGGTTTCGGGGCCGTGACCGCAGATGACCCGGGTGTCATCGGGCAGGGTATAGAGCTGCTCACGGATCGATTGCTCGAGAACGGGGAATGAACCTCCCCAGAGATCGGTACGGCCGATCGAGCCGGAAAAGAGCACGTCGCCCACCACCACGAGCTCCTCATCGACACCCGATACGACGAAGCACACACCGCCCGGCGAGTGTCCCGGGGTGTGGCGAATCTCGAGCTCGAGACCACCGATGGACAGCGTCTGGCCATGCTCAAACCATAGGTCCGGGTCTGGTGGAGGATCGGCGTCGAGTCCGAACATCGTCGCCTGCATCGGCAGATTTCGATAGAGCTCTGTTTCATCGGGATGGAGCCCTACCGGCAGCCCGGGCTCGAGCAATGAGACCAGCTCCGCGGTTCCGCCGGCATGGTCGAGATGACCGTGGGTGTGGAGCACCATTTTCGGCTGCAGGCCCGACATGGCGATCCGATGGACGATTCTCTCCGCCTCTTCACCGGGATCGATGACGGCGAGCTCACCGGCATCGCCATCTCCGAGCAGCACGCAGTTAGCCTGGATCGGACCGACTGGAAACACTTCGAGAAAAAGTGACGCCATCGGGGCCCGAATCCGCTAGAAGACCCGCGACACGAGAAGCCCGATCAGGTCGGCCATCCTGGCTGCCGCCTTCGCGCCCTCTTCGAGCACCTCGGTATGGGTCAGGGGCCGGTCGACGAGCCCCGCCGCCGGGTTGGCGGCGAATGACAGAACCAGGACCCGCATCCCCATGTGGCGCGCTGCGATGACCTCGGGTACGGTCGACATGCCGACCACCGTGCCACCAGCGGCGCGCAGCATCTGAATCTCGGCCGGAGTCTCGAAAGAGGGACCGAGAAGTGCCACGTAAACACCCTCGTGAACCGGGAAACCGGTCTCCGCGGCAGCTGCGCGTGCGAGCTTTCGCAGTTCAGGATCATAGGCCTCGCTCATGTCGGGGAACTGCGGCCCGAACGCCGCACCCCACTCGCCCACCAGCGGGTTCGAGCCCTGCAGGTTGATGTGGTCGGTGACGACGACGATCGAACCGGGCTCGATTTCGGGTTCGAGAGACCCGGTGGCGTTGGTCGCGATCATCACTTCGGCCCCGAGAAGGCCCGCCAGCCGCACCGGGGCCACCACCTCCTCCGGGCTATAGCCCTGATAGAGGTGGAAGCGGCCGTTGAGAACCATCAGGCTCTCGTTTTCACGCCGCCATAGAGTCACGGTGTGGCGGTGGCCCATCAGGTCGTGGACATCGAACGGCAAGACCTCGGAGAGTTCGATTTCCTCGCCTGCCTGCCAGCCTGGGACCTCGAGCTCGAGGCCGGAACCCGCCACCAATACGCCCCGCACGCGACCGGGCACGTACCGGCTGCGGAACTCCTCGGCCAGATGTTTCACATCATCCGGAGTCAACCGCGAGTCCATGGCGAGAAGGCTAACACACCAAAAAATTTCGGATTTCGGATTTCGGAATTCGGATTTCCCACCCCTCCCCCCAGGTGTTCATCAGGAAGCCGTGCGGGGACGAAATTCGAAATCCGAAATTCGAAATCCGAAATGCGCGCCCGGTGACCCTGGTCGCTACCATGCGGCTGTCGGTTCTGGTAGGGTTGCGCCGGCAATGGCGCGGATTCGGTTGCGGTCACTGAAGCTCATCGGCTTCAAGTCCTTCCCTGACGACGTCGAACTCGTCTTCCCGGGAAAGGTCTCGGCGATCATCGGTCCGAACGGTTGTGGCAAATCGAATCTCGTGGACGCGATTCTGTGGGTCCTCGGCGAGCAGAGCCCGTCTCTCATGCGGCTCAAACAGATGGGCGACGTGGTCTTTTCCGGCGCCTCAGGCAGACCTCCTGCCGGCGCGGCCGAGGTGACCCTGGTCCTCGAATCCGACGACGGTCATTGGAAGGAAACCGACGGCCGCCTCGAGGTCCGGCGCCGAGTGTTTCGAAGTGGGCCTTCCGAGTACCGCCTCAACGGCAGAAACGTGAGGTTGAAGGACGTCTTCGACGAGCTGGCAGCGGTCGGTCTCGGCACGCGCGCCTACTCGATTATCGAGCAGGGCCGGGTCGGCCAGGTTCTGTCCGCACGCCCCATCGATCGCAGAACCCTGCTCGAGGAAGCCGCCGGAATCACTCGCTACAAGAAGAGGAAGCACGAGGCCGAGCTCAAGCTCGAGCACACCCGTCAGAATCTGCTCCGCCTCGACGACGTGATTGGCGAGGTCAAACGCAACCTGCGGCAGATCAAGCGACAGGCGAAGCAGGCGGAAAGGCACCAGAAGCTCGAGGCCGATCTCAAGGACCACCTGCGACGTCTTTTTACCATCGAAGCCCACATTCTCGATCGGCAACGCGGCAACATCCTCCAGCGACGTGCCCAGGCTCAGAACGAAGTGGCCGCCGCAGCCGCAGCCCTCGGAGGATCGGACGCTGATCTCGGTCGGGCCCGTGAAGAGCTCGAGTCGGCGCGGTCTGATACCGAAAAAGCTCGTGAAGAGGTGGCCACATTATTGGGCTCGAGAGAACGACTGGAAGCGTTTCTCGAACGCTCGGCTGATCTGCTCGACAACCTGCGTGCTTCCCTCGACCACACGCGCAATGAGACGGCTACCCTGAGGTCCAGTCGGGGCTCACTCGACAATCGAATCGCCGAGGCCCACCAGCGGATGGAGATCCTCCTCCGAGAGCTCGAAACCGTACGGGAAGGAGTCGCCAGCGCAGATGAGGCGTATAAGAAGGCCGATGACCTGCGAGTCGCAGCCGAACAGAGCGCCGCCCAGCAGCGACAGGATCTGTTGCGCACGATTTCCACCCTGACCGCCAGTCGAAACCGTCTCGGCGACCTCGAGCGGGAACATGATCGTCTCTCCTATGCATTGAGCCAACTCGGCCTCGATCGGAAACGCCTCGACGTGCGCCACGAAGAGCTAATTGGCTCGGTAAGGGAGGCGGCGGAGAAGAGTCGCGCGGCCGCGCTGGCCGCGGAACGACTCGCCTCCGAACGGCGCGAGCTGTCGAGCGAGCGGGCGCAACTTCGGGAGGCGGCGAGTACCGCCAAGCAGGAGGCGGAGTCGCTGGGGCACACTCTCTGGGAGCTGCGCCACAGGCTGCAGGGTGTGGAAAGGGAGATCGCTCGCCTCTCCGCTGCCGCCGATCAGCTCGCGAGCCTCGTGCCGGCCGATCAAATGGCCGGGCAACTCGGCGACTATCTCAATCCCCCATCGGAACTCGCCCCGGTGCTCGACAGGGTGTGGCGCGAATGGCTAGAGCTTCCGGTAATGAAGACTTCCGGATTGTCCTCCGACCAGATCGAAGCACTGGCCGATCTCGATGGACGGATACGCCTCATCGCCGCGTCGCCGGTGCCTCCGATCCGCGATCTGGCGGTTCCCGACGGGGCCGAAGACCTGCTTCTGAAGGCTGGTATCGAAACCGACCATCTCGGCTGGATCGCACGATCCTTGCCTCGCACCCTTCGTTGTGACGACGCGAAACGTGCATGCGAGATTGCGGATGAACTTCCGGACGCCATGATCATCTGCGGTGACGGGGTGGTTCGCAAGGGTAGGGTCCTCGAGCCGATGACCCGCGGCGATCGCCACCCGGGCGCCCTCCAGCTGCGAACTCTCGAGAAAGAGCTCACGCAGAAGATCAGCGATCTCAGCACGCACACAGATCAAATGGCGAATCGCCACCAAGAGGCAGCCACGCAACTCGAAGTGCAGGACAAGGAGCTGGCGTCTCTCGACAGCAAAGTGGTTGCTGCCGAACAGGAACGGGCCCGCACCGCAGCGATTGAAGAATCTTTGGTGCAAGAACTCGGCCGCGTTGAACGAGAGCTCGACTCGCTGGCTGCAGATGAAGAGAACAGCCGCGACAGGGCGGGAGAAAACGCGGAACGTCACGGCCGGTTGGAGGAGGAGGTCGCGAAGCTCGAGGAAAGGAGTGTCGAGCTCGAACAGGCGGTCGAGGAAGCGGCGAACCGCCTCGCTGGTCGTCGGGAAGAGACCTCGGAAGCCCTTCGAGCGCTGGATCGCCAACGGGCAGAGGAACGGCTGGCAACGGAACGGCTGGAGTCCGCACAGGCCGACGCCGCACGTCTCGAAGAGGAGGCCCACGACCTCGAGCACCGCGTCGGCGCACTGGACGCGGAGGCGGGACGGCTTCTCGACCAGCAGACAAGCACCGAAGAAGAGGTTGTCCGCTCCCGAACCCGACTGGTCGAGGAACAGGGCCTGTTGGCCGCCGCCCGCGAGCACGAGCGCCGTTTGGCCGAGAAGGTCGATGCGGTCAGCGACCGCGTTGGCAAGCTCGAAAAGGAGGTCCGTGTTCGGCGTGATTCTCACGACAGGGAGCGTGAAATCCTGCACGAGATCGAGGTCGAGCAGACCAGATCCGAGGCCGACTGGGAACGCCTGCGCGAGCACGCCGTGGAGGAAATAGGCCTCGCCATCGATACACTTCTCGAGATCGAGCCCGAGCCGGACGACGAGTCCGAAGCCCTGCGAACGGACATCGAAGGGCTACGCGCCAAAATCGAACGCCTCGGGCCGGTGAACCTCCTGGCCCTGAAGGAGCTCGACGAGCTCGAAGAACGTTCGCAGTTCCTCGGCAATCAACGCAAAGATCTCATCGAAGCCCTGAAGGCGCTGGACGAAACGATTCGTGAAATCGACGCCACCTGCACGGAGCGCTTCGTCGCCACTTTCGAACAGGTCAACACGGTCTTCGCCGAGACTTTCAGCACACTCTTCGGCGGCGGCACCGCACGCCTCGATCTGGTCGACGAGGACGACCCGCTGGAATCGGGAATCGACATCACCGCTCAGCCGCCAGGCAAAAAGAACCAGTCGGTGCAGCTGCTGTCGGGCGGTGAGAAGGCGCTGACCGCACTTTCCCTTCTGATCTCACTCTTCCGCATCAAGCCTTCGCCGTTCTGCATCCTCGACGAGGTCGACGCACCGCTCGATGATGCCAACGTGGAGCGTTTTTCCGATCTGGTGCAGGCAATGACCGACCACACGCAGTTCGTGCTGATCACCCATAACCGCCGCACTATGGCCCGCGCCGACCTGCTCTACGGCGTCACCATGGAGGAGCCGGGCGTGTCGAAGGTAGTTTCCGTCCGAGTCGAGGATTGATCCTTCGTATCTAGAAAATTCTCGATACGATCACACAACAAAACTTAATTGACCACTCTTAAATAATTTAGAAGAATCTTTCGCATTCTGAAATATTAGATAAAATTTAGACGTTCTCCACGTGTCCGACAAAAAGCCCCCCGGGCACGAAATAAGGAGGTACGTCATGCGAAAGTTTTTCCTTGGTCTGCTGATGATCGCGGTGGTCACCGCACCCCAACTTGCTGCGGCCGACGCAACCGTCAGAGTCGTTCACGCCATTTCCGGCGCTGCTTTGAGCCTCGACCCCGCCCTGCCGGTCGACATCTGGGTGAACGGCGATCCGTTCCTGACCGACTTCAGGTTTCTCGAGTTCACCGAGGCCGTCATGCTTCCGGCCGGAACTTACGACATCGAAATTTTCCTCGCCGGATCTGACCCGATGTCCGCCGATCCCGTGCTGACGATGTCGGCAAACCTGAATGATGGCGACAACGTCCACCTGATTGCACATTTCACTCCGGGCCCGGGCATTGCACTGAGCGCCTTCTCGAACAACGACACTCCTCTCGTGAAGGAACCGTTATCGACCCGCATCGCTGAGCGCGAACTCCGCGTCACCGTCCGCCACGCCGCCGACTTCGGCCCCGCAAAAATAAATAAGCTTGTCGACGCCATCGACCCAACACTGGCCAACGGCGAAGGCTTCTCCTTCGATGCTGATGCTGCTCGTTACCGCTTTTGGCTCTCGCGTGCCGGCGGTCTGCGCCCTCTGAGCTTCGAGCCGACCGCAGTTGTCGACCTCGAAGCGGGTCTGCACTATTACGTCTACGCTGTCGGTTCCCCCGCCGACGGATCGTTCCAACTCCTCGTAATCGCAGATCAGCTCGACTAGCAGTCCACCGCCGTCTGAAAAACCCGGGGCTTGCCCCGGGTTTTTTCTTGCGAGGCGCGTGGCCGCATCGGCAGCACCTCTTGAGCAGCGCATTGAGACTTCCACGACGCTGGTGCCACCTTTCGCATTGTCTCTGTCGCCAAGCTACCTGGAGCGCGCCAATGACAATGCGAAAGGTGGCACCTGACTCGTCGATGCGAGAAGCGTTTGGAGGTTTGTTACCCTTCCACGCATGACCGCCCAAGCCACTCAGTGGCGGCTGATCGTTGACGGGAATCTCCCAGGCACGCGCAACATGGCGCGCGACGTCGCGATCCTGCACGCCGTCGCGGACGGCCTCGCGCCGCCAACCCTTCGCCTCTACGGCTGGGACCCACCGTGCCTAACCCTGGGCCGCCACCAGGGCCCGGAGGCGGCCAATCTGGATTTCTGTCAAGCCGAGGGAATCGACGTGGTACGTCGACCGACCGGCGGCCGTGCCCTGCTTCACGATAGCGAGCTCACCTACGCGGTGGTGGCGCCGGTCGGCACAGGACCGCTGCCGCGCAATTTGCAGGAGGCCTACCGCTCGATCTGCAACGGCCTGGTACACGCTGTGAAGGCTCTTGGGGTCGACGCCGATCTCACCGGGGGAGAAGTCAATCTGCAGCTCCCTGGGCCGACAACCACCGTGCCCTGTTTCGAAGCGCCCGCGGGTGGTGAGGTGACGGTTGCGGGCCGCAAGCTGATCGGTTCGGCGATGCGGGCGCACGGCTCCGCGATCCTCCAGCATGGTGCAATTCTCATCGGCTGGAACGGCCGCCTGCAGGCCGGAGCGATGGGGCTGCCGGACGATTCTTCGCTCCGGCGCCGAGTCACGACTCTCGAGGACGAAACTGGACGGCGCGTTGCTCGTTCCATCCTCGAACAGGCGCTGGTCGATGCCTTGGCCGACGAACTCGGCGTCGAATTCGTCACGAGCGAGATGAGCACCCGCGAGTATTCCCTCGAATCCGAAAATCTCGGTTCATTCTCCCTCGACGCCTGATTCCTTCCTGATCCTCGGCTTGATCACCGGCAGGAGGGCGAGCCCGGGCAGGGCGAGGGCGGTGGTGATGGCGAAGAAGATTGCGTAACCGAGGTTCTCGACACCGATTCCGGTAAATGCACCCGCCACATCACGTGTCAGCGCAAACATCGCCGACAGGATCGCGTACTGGGTCGCCGCGTGTTCTTTGTCGCAGAGGTTCATGAGGAAGGAGAGGAATGCGGCGGTCCCCAGCCCCTGGGTAAACGACTCGATAACCGAGGCGACGTAGATGCTCTCGCGCGGGAGTTCGATCGCAGCCACCGCAACGTAACCGAGATTCGAGACCAGCTGGGCAAGCCCCAGCCACAGCAGCGCCTTGAAGATCCCGTACCGGTTGGTGAACCAGCCACCCGTGATTGCGCCGAGAATGGTGAGCACGGTCCCCAGGCTGACGGAGATCAGGCCGATTTCGCTCAGCGAGTAGCCCCGATCGACCCAAAATGGCTTGACCATTCTGCCGAGGGTTGAATCACCGACCTTGTACAACAGTACGAAGAGCAATACCGGCACCATCTGCCAGCGGAAGACCCACCTCAGGACCGGTCGGATGGCGTCGCGCCGCGCCGAGCTGTCGAGCGGCACGCGCGGGCTCAACCACGCTAAAACTGCGAGCAGGAAGAAGAGGGTGGCCAGCCCCACCCAAAGGGCCGCCCAGCCCATGTAATCGGCGAGGAAGACCACACCGCCGCCGCCGATCATCATCGCGACCCTGGCCGCCGACACTCTGGTTCCATTGATGCTGCCGACGTTCTGCGGGTTCGATACATCCACCGCGTAGGCGTCGATGGCGATGTCCTGGGTGGCCGAGGCGGTCGTAAAGAGGAGCAACAGCCCCCACATCAGAATCGACGGGTCAGAGGCATCCTGCGGTACGATTGCCAACGTGGTCGCCCCGAGAGTGAAAAGGCATGCCGTGATCCAGTGCTGTCGAGCTCCGTAGCGGTCGACCAGCGGCGCCCACAGGAGCTTCCAGGTCCAGGGCAGAGACAGCAGGCTCATCAGGCCGATTTCGCGCAGGGACACGTCGTGCACGCGGAAGAATACCGGCCACACGTCGTAAGCGATCCCGAAGGGCAGGCCCTCCGCGAAATAGAGAACTGCGATCCAGAAGAGAACCTTCCGCTTGGTCACCGCGCCATCTTACAGAGGACGAAGGTTGTTCGGAGCGCCGAGTTTTGAGTTCTTATGTTTGAGTTTTGAATTCCTCCCCTTCACCCCAGGATTGTCGAGGGTGGAAGGGGGACAACTCAAAACTCATAACTCAAAACTCAGCACTATCGAGGGCTTCAGCCATCGATCGGGATGGTTGCAACGTCCTTGCGGCGAAGGAAGATCGCCATCGCAATTCCGAGGACGACCAGGATCGTGCCGATCCACACGAGTGAGATCAGTGGCTTGGTCGACACATCCAACACAACGCTCGAAGGCGTGGCACCCTCGGGCTCGACCGCGGGGTCGAAGACCTGCAGCTGGACGGTGCCCTCTTCGGCATCGATGCGACCTGGTCGCAGGCTGATGCCGTCGCTACCCGGAACGACCGCCGCGGTGACGACCGGTTCGCCACCCATGCCGCCCCGGTAGGTCGGTACGACCTCGAACGTCTGGCCGTCCACCTCGACCTGCAACACGACTCCGAAATTGATCTTGCCGGCCTCGGGGTCAAAGTCCGACATGTCGAAATCTTCGAATACGATGTTCAGGCCCTTGTAGGCCATTCTCTCGCCCTTGGCCAGCACTTCCGTCCGGCCGATGCTGCCGCCGAGGCCGAGGACTTCTACCCGGACCACGCCTTGATCGACGCTCATCCCGGTCGCTCGAATCTTGCCTCCGGGCACGCCCGGAATATCGACCGCCACCGGTTGCACGTCGCCGTCGGCCGATACCATCGACGGTTCGAGCTCGACGGTTTCGGCTCCGGGACGTTCGAGGCGCACCACGACCCCTACAGTGAGCGCACCAGGGACTGCGTTCTGGCTGGACAGATCGAAGCCAAGGAAGGTCAGCGTCCAGTCTCGGAACGACGTCGGCCTATTCTTCGCCAGCACCATCCGGCCCGACACAGGCGCATCCCTGCCCGGCTGGAACTCGACCGGCGCCAGGTACAGGTCCTTGGTAAGGAACGCCTTGATGTCAGGATTGGCGATCAGCTGGTTGGTCTTCTGGTTGACCCACATCCGCGGCTTGAGCACGAAGTTCTTGCCACGCGGCGAGGTCACCTCTACCACCATGGCGTCTCTCGCCTGGGGGGTCGGTTTTTCGACGCCGCGGAAGGTCAGGGTGTAGCCCAGAACCTCGGATGGTTGGCCCTCGGCCAGACGTACCTTGTGCTGCATATCGAACCAACCGGTGGTCAAAAATGCGAGCAAGAGGAGCCCGAATCCGACGTGCGCGACCGGTCCACCGGCCATGCGCCAGCGCCCGTTCCGCCCGTACTCGATCGCCGCCCAGACATTGGTGACGATGCAGAAGATGACGCTCGCAGTGTAGACGATGGCCGATACACCCTGCAACCCGAATCCAATGGCCACCGCCACTATCACGGCGGTGATCGCCAGGGCTATCACGAGGTGACGGCTCGCACCCTTGCGGGCACGGTTCCAACCGAGGAACGGTGTTCCGCCGAGGAAGAGAGCGAATGCCACCGCCAGCCAGAACCCCATGCGGTTGTAGAAATCGGGGCCGACCTGTGCGGGAGCCCCCCACAATCTGGAGATCAGAGGCGCCGAGGTGCCAAAGAGGACGACCAGCCCGATAAGGATCGTCAACAGGATGCCGACGACGAAAAAGATCGTGCGGGACATGAAGGGTTCCTCTCCGACGTCGGTAGGAATTTCGCGCCAGCGGAAAGCCAGCAGACCGACGGATATGAGGAGGAAGAAACCCATGTTGAAGACCAGCAGCCCGGTAATCCCGAGATCGACGAAGGAGTGGACCGAAAAGTCCGCCAGCACTCCCGATCGGGTGAGGAAGGTCGCATAGACGACCAGCAGGTAGGAGGCGATGGCAAGGACCAGGTTGAGGCGCCGGAACCGCCCACGTCCCTGCTGCAAGAGCATGCCGTGGGTGAGGGCGAGGGTCGCCAACCAGGGCACGAGCGACGCGTTTTCCACCGGGTCCCAGCCCCAGTACCCGCCCCACCCGAGGGTTTCGTATGCCCAGTATCCGCCAAGCATGATGGCCGTCCCGAGTGTCCCGAGCGTCAGCAACACCCATGGCAGTGACACCTTGGTCCACTCGTCATAGCGCTGCATCCACAAAGCCGCAATCGCGAAAGCGAATGGCACGCCCAACGAGGCGTAGCCGATGAACATGACCGGTGGGTGGATCACCATCCACGGATTCTGCAGCAGGGGGTTGAGTCCCTGTCCGTCCATCGGCGTCATTGCCGCGGTCAGGCCCTCGTGGAAACGGAAGGGATCCTGCTTGACGAGCAGCAGGATCAACGAAAGCAGGGTCAGGTTGTAGACCACCATCACCCGCGACTCGTAGGTGCGGGCGAAACGCATCAGTGGCAGCCCGAGCAGCACCCCCCAGAAGATCCAGAGCATGAAACTGCCCTCCTGGCCGCCCCAGAATGTCGAGATCAGATAGTGGAGGGGCAAGAGGTTGTCGGAGTAGGCCCAGACGTAATGCAGTCTGTAATCGTGGGTCACCAGCAGGTACATCAGTAACCCTGAACCTATGACAATTGCGCCGGTCATCAGAATGTAGGTCTGGCGGGCGGAAGTTCGCCAGCGTTCAGGATCCTTGATCGACAGAGCATAGGTTACGGTCGAGGCGATGCCGGCAAGCAACGCCGTCCACATCAGGATGGTTCCTGGAAGGTACATCGGTTCTCCTATCTGATCACGAGTGCAACGAGCAGCGGAACCGCCTTATCGGGCGGCCCGTTTCAGGTCTCGGATCCGTACGATCTGACGTCGTCCTCGAGCCCCTGGTATTTCGAAGGGCATTTCACCAGCAACTGTTCGGCATGGAAGACGCCCTTTTGGTAGGTGCCAACCGCGACGATCTGCACGGCTTCCTCGAAGTTGCCCGGCTTGACGCCTTTGTAGTGGACGGTCAGCGTATGACCTTTTTCATCCGCCATTGAAAAGCGGAGATCCTCCGAAGCATCCAGATACTCCGTCGAGTTCTCGACGAGACTCCCCGCAATCTGCACCTTATTGCCCGTCCTGGCGGCCTCCTCGAAGCTGACGTACGGTGTCAGATTCGATTTGAACGAGGTCGTACCGTATGCCAGAAAGGCCACCACCAACACGGCGCCGACCGCGTACCAGATACGACGTTGGCGTCGTGAATCAGTCATTCAGTCCTCCAGTCGGCTGACCTTGCGATCGAGCCGGTAGACGTAAGCGAAAAGGCCGACCCAGATCATGAGGGTCACCACCATGATGCCCATGAGGTCAGTCATTTACAGCACCTCCTGACGGCGCCGCTGCCGAACCGCTTCGATCCGGCAGCCGATAGTATATAACCAAATGTACAACCCCGTAAATCCCACCAGAGAGGCCATGAGAACCTGCGTGTAGCGAGAATCGAACTCATTGGAACCACGAGTGTTAATGATTGTGTCGGGGTGCAATGACCAGTAGATTCGTGGCACGACGAAGACCAGAAACGGCACCGTGACAAAGGCCAGAATCGCGTAAACCGCCGACAAACTGGCACGTCTCTCTGGGTCATCGATCGCCCCCCGAAGCGCCAGGTACGCGGCGTAGATCAGCAGCAAGATGGTAATCGATGTCTGTCGCGGATCCCAATTCCAGTACGCGTTCCACATGATGCGCGCGAAAACGGCCCCGGTCGTGGTCGCGAGCACAGCAAAGAGCAGGCCCAATCCGGCGCTGACCGACGCCCGGATGTCGTCGATCGGTTTCCGTCTTCTGAGATACATCACCGATGTGATGCATGAAACGAGGAATGCGAGCACCGCGATCCAAGCCATCGGAACGTGGAAGAACACGATCCGTGACGACTCGCCGATGAAGCCCTCTGCCGGCTGGACATAGAAGAATGCCGCCACGATTACCACGCTGAGCCAAGCCAGCAAGACCCATTTCATGACATCGGAAACACGCATCTGCCGCTAGAACTCCATTCCCGCAAATCGCTCCGAATTAGGCACGAGCATACCCGATTCCATTTCGTAACGTGCAGGCCGTTCGTTAAATTGCATGAATATGTGCATCAATCGTTCCACACGGTCGGGAAAAGAAGGGCCGAGACGATGGTCATGATGCCGCCCATCGACACCACCGCCCGGATGGAATTCGAGACGACGTCGGCATCGCCACCGGCCGCTCCGGACGTGCCCTGGATGAGGAAGATCAAGAGGGGCAGCAGTAGCGGCAGCGAGAGGACCGAGAAGAGGGCCCCGCGTGTCAGGGCGCGCGCAATGATCGCGGCAACTATCGTGGTAATGACCGCCAAAGCAAATCCTCCGACAACCAGGATTGCCACGAACCCGCCTACCAGAACGATCTCGTATCCCATGAGAATGCAGTAAAGCGGCACCAGGATCGCCATCAGCAGATAGATCAGGATCAGGTTGAAGCCGAGCTTGCCGAGCCACACGGCAGTCGGTGACGCCGCCAACCGAAGTAGCGGCGCGGTGTGGCTCTCCTCCTCCTTGACGAAGGAACGATCGAGTCCTGCAAGCGCCGCGAAGAAGATCACGATCCAAAGGAGCACCGCGAGCAGGAACGGGCGATCCTCGGCAGTGATCCGGTACGGGCCGACGGTGTAGGAGACGGCCGCAAGGACCGTCAGCGCGAACAGTCCGAGGGCGTTGAGCGCGATCCGAGTGCGAAACTCCGTTCGCAGATCCTTGATCATCACCGCGAGGGTTTCAGCCAGCAAGCGAGACACGCCTCTTCCCCCAGCCCATTTCATCAATGTCGTTAGTCGCCACTACGACTGTCTTGCCGCTCGCCGCGAGGCCCTTGACGAAGCCTGCGAGCCACTCCTTGCCTGCCGGATCCAGATTCGACCC
>JAJDNM010000119.1 GCA_022340665.1 Acidobacteriota bacterium
CCAAAAAACCCGGCTGGGAAAGTGATGAAGCGGAATCTTTCCACACAATCTTCTCGTCGAAATTGATATTTTGGTAGCGTCGTAGATGCTCGGCGTATTATTTCGAGAAGAATGAGAATATACAAGCAGGAAGCGGCGGCAACGATCGTTGTGTTCGATTCTCATCGGATTCCTAGTGAGGGAATGATTGGCGTTCCCTCGGAGAAATCTGGTACCGGAGCCATATCAACCAGTGTCGCCGCGACGAGAGTTTTGCTATCATCCGCCGGTCATGAATACTGCGACACGAAATCGTTTGATTATCGGCGCCGCCATCGTAGCTGTCGGGGTCTTCCTGGCCTTTCAGATGTACTACAGCCAGACCCCGGCCAGGCACGCCGACCACGACCACGCCATCGCAAAGATCGATGCCGGGGGGTTTCTGTGGGTCGAGAACCGTGACGGGAGCCGACGTAATCTGGTCGGGCGCCCGGAGAAGGTCCTCGTGCTCCACTGGTTCGACCCGACGGCCGCCGATTCGTCCGAGGAATCGGCCGCGGCCAAGTTCGCGGCAAGCAAGGCCGACGATCCGATGGTCGAGTTTCTGTTCATCGCCGATGCACCGTCGTGGGAGGGTATCGAGGCCTGGGCGTCCGAGGCCGGCGTCCCGATGGAGCTGATCTATCTCGATGCGAAAGGAAAGACCGGCGATCTCTTCGGCGTTCGCCGAATCCCGGAGACTCTCATTTACGACCCGGCCGGGCTCCTTGCCCACCAGGCGAGGGGGCGGATGAGCTGGTCAGGGCCTCGCCTCGCTGCCCAGATCGAGGAGTACAAATCAGGGGTGGAAGAGATCCACTAACGGGAATTTTGAATTCTGAATTCTGAATTCTGAATTCCCGCCCACCCACCCGGCAGCCGAGACGGCCGCCCCACAAGACTGCAGAACGTAGACTCTTGTGGCACATGGATCTCGCACGCCGGCAGGAAGGGCGAAATATGCTCTGCCCCTACCAGGGAAGCACTTCGCCGTTCATGTGCCGGAAGGTGCCACTCGTTTCGATAGTCAGATCGTCGATGCGGGCGATGAGGCCCTCGGCCGACTCCGAAGGATCGACGAAACCCTGGTGCCCGGTCATGTCGGTGCGCACGAAACCCGGGTGGAGGATCGCCACCGCTATTCCGTCATTCTCGAGGTCTTTCGCCAGAGATCGTCCGGCCATGTTGACTGCCGCCTTGGACATCCGATAGCCGTATCGTCCGCCGGAGGTGTTGTCCTCGATCGAACCCATGCGGCTGGTGATGATTGCCACCTTGGACCCTCGACTGAGGTTGCCTCTCAACGCGGCGGTCACTCTCAGAGGGCCGAGGCTGTTGACCTCGAACTGCTTGCGAATGCGGTCGAAATCGAGATCATCGAGACTTTCATCCGAGAGAATGCCGGCGCAGTTGATGAGAACGTCGATCGAGCGCCCCTTCAATCCGTCCGCCAGTCGATCAACGGCGGCGTCATCGGCGACGTCCACGCTGTCCGCAACCTCAACGCCGAGCTGGTGAAGCTTACCCGAGGACTTCCGGCAGACAGCTACGACTTCGTCGCCGCGTTCTACGTACTGTCGGGCCAGATCGAGGCCGATGCCCCGGTTAGCCCCGGTGATGACGACTGCTGGCATGATTTGACTCCTTCCACCACTGGCATCCTGCGTGTTTCGAAGTCCCCAAACTGAACAATCCCAACGGATTGAGTTGAGCGTTCACCTTTTTTCATCCCGTCCGAGAACCCGGAGGGTCCGAGCGGAGGGATCTGGCGGGTGGATATTGATTGACCAACCTAACCACTCAACCCACAGATTCCTCCGCTCGCTCACGACGTTCGCTCGGTCGGAATGACACGATTGGTCGATCTTTCACGGTACCGCGACTAGCCACCCTCTCACTGCTTCCACATCCCCAGCACCCGGCCGTCATGATCCTCCGACCACAGCTCCAAGTGCAGTACAGGACAGCCCATCATTCCCTCCCTGTGTATTCCACTAAAAGAGATGTTCCGTCTGACCGGCTCTATTCCGTATGTGTCATTGAAGATTGAATGTAGGCGTGCCCTTCAGGGCGCGCCCAAGCGGCCCGAAGACAGAGTCGGCTTCCGGACGGTTCAATGACCCGTTGGCGGGCCGTAAACGACCCGCCTACAGAGGAATAACTGTCCTTCTTTTCGAAGACTGTTCTATCAGAGGTCGTCCTGGACCGCCGGGCGACCGGGCATCTTGAGCAGGGACATGATGTCGCGGTGAACTTCTTCCGGCATCGCCATGAACCGCCCATCGGCGGTAGCGAGGAGCCGGCCGTCCGTGCTGCGAATCTCCGAATGCGCGAGGCGAAAACGGCCCTTGGTGCCGGTCGTTTCTCCCACCACCACGATCTCGCATCCTCCCGCCACCGGCTGCCGGAAGGTGACCGTGAGCTGGATGGTCGTGCACATGCGGCCGATGGAGTGGATGACCGCCCACGCCGCCGTTTCGTCCAGGAGGGCGCAGACGACACCTCCGTGCACGTGACCGCCGTAGCCCTCGAAACGGCGGTCGATCGCGGTCTCGAGCCGAACCCGTCCTTCGTCATCCACGGTGAACTTTGCCCGCAAACCGTGAGTGTTCGATTCGCCGCATACGAAGCAGCTGTCTGACCAGGGCAGCGGCCGTTCAACCATCCTCGCGCCCTCCTCAAAGACCGATGATCGCGCCACCGGCGATCAGCGCCGCAATCAGTGCGAGGCAGCCACACCCGCCACAGCCTCCTCCGCCACGCGCCGCCGCAGCGTTGAATGCCGCTCGCCCGGCGGTACGGCCGACAATCGGAAGGGCCGCGATAGCCACCTTCGAGGCGGCCCGCCGCCACCGTTCCATCTCCTCCTGCTCGAGCTTGTTGCGGAGAATCTGTTTCTCCACCGCGATTCGCTCGCGGTGCTTCATCTCCTCGCGAGTCCGCACCACCTCGAGCTCGTTCTCCTCGGGAATGAACTTCAGTTTCGAGCGGCAGTACTCGCAAAGGGCTTCGACTTCTCCCAACGGAACGTCGAGCGGCGCGCCGCAATTGGGACAGCCGAGGAGTCTCGTTTCCATTGTCAAAGGCTACCACCGAGGGGTAGGGAAAATCCCAGTTTCCATCGCCCGCTGTCCGTATCAGGCTTCAGAAGTTTCCACCCGGAGCGATCGGCGCCTTCGAATCCGTCCAACGAATCCCCTGCAATGACGTGTGTCGAGCCAGTAGGCCGGATCGTTTAGGGAACGAGACAGTCAACTCCGAGTGTGATTCGAGTCACCGATAGGGTACGAAACCGCGGCTAATATCAACGTGTCGCTTCTCAACAATCGAGAAGCGCCGATCGGTGGCAGTCAGGCGCACGATGAGTCCCGTCCCCTCGAACGTGTATGATGTCCGAAGCACCGTTGATAAATCACTTTCAGACGCTGCACACGACGTGAATCGTGCGCCTGGGGAGTGATTGGTGGAAAGGCGGGCGCTGCCACGACAGCTGCCATCGCGAAAAGCTGGGAGGCTGATACGATGACACCGACAATTTCGACAA
>JAJDNM010000120.1 GCA_022340665.1 Acidobacteriota bacterium
CCTCTCAACTCAAAACCCATCACTGCTACACTCCCCGGCAATGCGAGTCCTCGCGGGAGACATCGGCGGCACGAAGACCCGCCTCGGCATTTTCGAGGTCGAGGGCGCGGACTGCCGGCCGGTGGAAGAAAGAAGCTACCCGAGCCGGGAGTACGAAGGCCTCGAGGAGATCGTGGTCGATTTCGTCGGGTCCCGGGGTGGAGGCTGCCGCACCGCGTGCTTCGGCATCGCCGGCCCGGTCGCCGGCCGGCAGGTGCGGGTGACGAATTTGCCGTGGGTCGTGGACGCCGCCGATCTGGAACGCTGCTCGGGCATCCCGGCGGTGGCCCTGATCAACGATCTCGAGGCGACCGCGTGGGGCATTCCCGCCCTGCACGAGAAACGGTTGACGGTTCTGAACGCGGGCGAGGCGGGCGCTGTCGGTAACGGTGCGGTGATCGCCGCCGGTACCGGCCTGGGTGAGGCCGGCATCTATTGGGATGGCGAAACCTTGAAGCCCTTCGCCTGCGAGGGAGGCCACGCCACCTTTTCTCCGACCGACCTGCTCGAGGACCGGCTCCTGCACTTTTTGCGGGACGTCCACGGTCACGTGAGCTGGGAAAGGGTGCTATCGGGGCCCGGCCTGGCGGATCTCTTCCGTTTCATGTTGGAGGAGGCCGACGAAAAGGAGCCGGGCTGGTTCGTGGAGGCGGAACGCGCCGGTGACCCGGTTCCTGCGATCTCGAGAGCGGCGCTCGACGGGTATCACGAGACTGCCTTCCAGACTTTGGAACTCTTCGCGATGTTCTACGGCGAGGAGGCGGCCAATCTCGCGCTCAAGCTGATGGCCACCGGCGGGGTGTGGATCGGTGGGGGGATCGCGCCGAAGATCCTGCCGTTCCTCGAAAATGGCGCCTTCATGGAAGGATTCCTCGCCAAGGGCCGGATGCAGCCGCTGCTGGAGAAGATGCCGGTCAAGGTGATTCTCGAAGATCGTGCCGCCCTCCTCGGCGCGGCGAAATATGCTGCGGACATGGTTTCCGGCTGAAGCCCTCCGTCATTCAGCCCGAACGAACAGAGCACTCCCGCCCTTTGTCATTCCGACCGAGCGAACGGCGAGAGCGAGCGGAGGAACCCGTTCGACTCGCTTCGCTCGCTCAGGGCAGGTTCTGTGGACATGGCAGAAGCGCGGTCCTGTATTGCCCATAGATCCCTCGGCTGCGCGCCTTCGGCGCTTCGCTCGGGATGACAGACCAATTTCTGATTTCGAATTTCCCACCCCACCCCCCGGGTTCTGCCTTTAAATACCGGGTTTCTGCTTCAAGTCGGTACGCCCTGTCCCAGGTTCGGACATGGTGATCTGCATCACGCTTGACTGAAGGTTGGCATTGCCCTTGCACTTATGCGGCGCCGGAGGCGGACATGCAGGAATCGAAGACAAAAAAAGAAGTTGCCAAGGATCGCCGGGATCGGAGGAGAAGCCTGCGATTCAAAGTGACCAACGAGGTCACCGGCCGCGTCAAGCCGACAATGGCCGTGCGGATCCTCGATGTCTCGCAGCACGGCATGTTGATCGATTCACCGTGCGGTCTGCCGCCTGCGGGAATCTGTGAGCTGACAATTGATGCGCCGAACGGTCCGGTTGTCATTCGCGGCAAGGTTGCACGCTGCCGGGCACAGATGATGCGGGATGACGACGGCAAGATGGCTATGCGGTACCAGGCGGGTCTCGAGTTTGCCGAGGAGATTGCCGAGGGCCTTGAGATCCAGGACCTGATTTCACAGATCTGCACGCTCGAGGCCCCCGGTGGAGAGGGTTCTGTCGCTCTGCCGGGAGACGAAATAGATCAAGCTATGTGACGAAGGGTCCGCCAGAATCCGCCCTCCGGGTGGACTCAACGTCAGAAGCCGCGAGGCCGTTGTGGTCTCGCGGCGTTTTTTGTGTCGACGGGACCGCGGTATGATCGACGGCGTGCAAGCATTCGAGTTCGAGGGTGGATCGGTCGACGCCTTTATCGCGAGAGTCAGGAACAAGCTCTCCGAGAAGGGGTACGAGGATTTCGTCAGAATGCGCCACGAGGGGGCCGAGCTGGTGATCGTGTTCCAGTGGATGGGGTCGAGCGAGCTTCGCTACCGCATCTCCGAGAACGACACCGGTTTTCGTGCGGATCTGGCGGGTGAGCGGATGTCGCCGCTGCACGGCGCGTTCAGGCAGGCGTTCGAGGAACGCCTCGACAAGGTTCTGGGTTCCGTCGGCGCGAGAGTCGTTTGAATTCTCAATTCTCAAATCTCAATTTTTAATTTCCGCCCACCCTGACTGGGGTGGGAGAGAAGGATTTGTAGGGGAGGGGTTTATCCCCTCCCGAGTTTGGGATTCCAACCAACCTTCCGCCTCGGACTCACTCGCACTGATTTACCCGTCGTCTACAGGACTAGGTGCGAGTTGAAATACCTCGGTCCACAGAACGTCCTCTGGCCTCACACTGAAGAAATCCGGATCGATCTCCGGCCACTGGCACGATCCGCACCATGGGTATCGGGCCCATTCCTCAACCAGGCCCGCACGTACCGGGTTCTCAAGCATGTACTGCAAAGTCCGGTTGATATCTTCTTTTCGCCGCAACAGGTGATCGTGAAAGCTCCTTTGCCACAGTGTTCCAGGTACATCAGGCCGAATGCGTTTGGCGGTTCGACCTTTGAAGACGCGCATGAAATCGAGCAGCGATCCGTCGACATTGAGAACCAGAAGGTGGACGTGGTCCGGCATGACGCAGAAACCGAGCACGCTCCAGGTTTCGCCGTGAAGCTGGTTGATTTCGGTTGTTGCCGCCTCAGCGAATGTCGGGTCAAAAAACACCTTCCGCCGGGCGGCCGTGCATGTCGTCAGGAGGCCTACCGCACCGGGTTGCGAATAGACAGCGGGGTGAAGGCGGGTCTTTTTGCGACGAGGTTTCCTGGTTTGCACCGTCGGCAGGATACCAAGCGGAAGTCGGGTTCTAAATGAATCGCCTTCGCTCGGGCGGGGATAAACCCCGCCCCTACGACGGAAGCACGCCCCGAGAAACCGTAGGGGAGGGGTTCATCCCCTCCAGGGGCTCACTCCAATTCGCCGAGGACGCTGATCAGCTGTTCGACCCTGGCCGCGGAGTCGCTGCCGGCAGGGTAGAGATAGCGGATTTCGAGGAGCCGGTAGGCCGAGGGGTGGATCAGGAACAAGACGGTCTCTTCCATGGTTCTGCCGTCCTCCGAGAATCTCCCTCTCGAGTAGAAGGCGGCCCCGAAATCGCCCGTGAGCTCCTGGCCGCCCTTGTAGACGCCGTCCGGCATCGCTTCGATCCGCGCCTGGTGATTCTGGACGGTGGCCACCAGATTGATGGAGGGCTGCTCGGGGCCGACGGCGAAGACGATCGAACCTTCGGCGCCCTCGGCCGTCGGCTTCAGGACGAGCGTTCGGCCCTCGTTCGCGACAACGGTCAGGCCCTCGGGCACCGACACGAGCTTGATGCCGAGCTCGGCGTTCTCGACCCCCGTGTCTACCGGAGGTGGGGGCTGGGAGCAGGTCAGAGCCGTCAACGCGACGGCGAGCAGAGTGAGGATTCGAGGTTTCACGCGTGCCCTCTCATTCGGTGATCAGGGGCACGGCCACGCACTCCTCGAGGTCGACCTCGTGGTCGGTTGCGCAGTGCATGCAGCGGAAGTGCACCTTTCTTCCTTCGTTGCGGTATTCGAGATCGCGTTCGCCGCAGGATCCGCAGATGAAGTTCCGCGCGTAGCCCCAGTCGAAGACCACCTCCTTCTTGAAGGAGGAGTCCTTGTCCAGGTGCCAGGTCATGCTCTTTTCCATTTCGCCGCTTTTCATCAGAAACGGCGCGTGGAATATGACCTGCAGCCTGAACTTCGATTTCCTGGTCTGAATCTTGCCGCCGCCGAACTCGACCTCGTCGATCATCTCGTACGGTATGGATTCGAATATCTTGCCTCTGCGGGTCAGCATCCGTCTCGACGTCATCAGAATCGGCCCTTCCTCGGAGTTGAGCCTGAGGAACGGGACCTCTTCCTGTACGAGCTCGTTGGAGAAGATGTCAGCGACCCCCGGCGGCATCTTGTATTGCTCGAGGTACTGCTGGGCGCGCTGCACCCACTCCTGGCGGAGTTGCATGGCCTTGATCATCGCCTGCTCGAGCGTGTGGTCCTTCTGCATTTTCAGCAGCTGCTCGCGCTCGTACTTCTTGAACACGACGCCACACTGGATGCACTCTTCGTTGGTCGCCGGCTGGATGTGATTGCAGGACGGGCACTCGCGTTCGGTCGGGCTCAACTCCTCTCGACGTTGCGGGTGTTTGTCGGTCGGCTTGACCTCGATCAGCACGCCCGTTTCGCCGAGGGCTTCGGCGGTCTCGATCGCCCGCTCCCGATCCAGCGCCTCGAACATCGGCAGCTGGGATGACGGGAATGATTCGTCGAACTCGGAGCCCGACCGACCGGTCAGGCGCTCCATCGCGGTTGCGAACCGGTTCCGGCCCGCCTCTGACGGATCTTTGAGCCCGAGAACATAGATGTCGTAGGAATTCACGTCTGCCATGAGCCACCTCGCTTGCTCTCAAGTATAACCAACGGAGGAATCCGAATGAGGAATGAGGAATGAGGAATGAGGAATGAGGAATGCCCGCCCGCCCGATGGCGTGTCATTCCGACCGAGGCCGAAGGCCACACACTTTACGTGTCATTCCGAGCGAGGCCGAAGGCCGAGCGGAGGAAGCCCCGCGTTGTCATCCCGACCGAGGACCCGAAGGGTCCGAGCGGAGGGATCTATGGGCAAGGCAGTGGCGCGCTTCAGCCCAGCCCGCCCCATAGATCCTTCGACTCCGCGTCCCTTCGGGACGCTTCGCTCAGTATGACATTCTGACTGGGCTCGTCGGACGAGCCCGTCATCTTGTCATTCCGACCGAGGGAGCGCAGCGACCGAGCGGAGGAATCTATCGGAAAGACAGAAGGGCACCGCTGCATTGCCCACAGTTCCCTCGATTCGGTCGCTTCGCTCCCTCACTCGGGATGACAACCAGAGGGGGATGCTGATGGAAAATCCGATATCCGAAT
>JAJDNM010000121.1 GCA_022340665.1 Acidobacteriota bacterium
GCCTTCGCGCACAACCATCGACTCGCGGACCGAGCCCGACGGGTCAGCGGGATTGCGACCGGCGGCAAAGGCTCCGGCGAAGATCGACGGCGCCGAGCCGGAGAAGCCGAACATCGCCTGGTTGTTGCGGTTGACCGCAACTGCGGGGAAGAAGGTGAAGGTCCCGGCCGCGATGTCCTCGCCGCCGATATCGCCCTGGTCGTCGAGAATCAAGGCGCCCGGTCCGGCACCGGCGTCGATCTTGAACCAGTGCGCGGTAGTTTCACCCGCGTCGGCTCCGGCGTTGGGGATGATCGTCGTGGTGACCCAGAGGGAGTCATCCCGCCATACGGCGTCCAGCGCCCGCCGGTCGTTAACCTCGATTAGGGCGTCGGTTCCGAGCTGAGGCGCGTCCGGAAGCGCTGGGAAGCCGAAGTCTCCGCCAACGTCCTCGATGTCACCGATGTCAACGAACTCCGGCAGGAAATAGGGCCCGCCCGACCGCCCGAGCGGGTCGACAACGGTGACGACCTGCAGCGCCTCTGGTGCTCCAGGACCGCCGTAGGTGAGTCCGGAGTAGGAGACCAGGAAGGTGCCGATCTCCGACCCGGGCAGCACACCCCCCTCACCGTGAATCTGGGTCGGCATCGTGGTGGTCGCGATTCCACCTGACGCATACGGATCGTACTGACCCACGGCGGACGCACCTCCGTCATAAAGACCGTCGCTCCCCAGTCCCTTGTCCAAGATCCAGAGTTGGGCACCCCCGTAGCCGCTGTACGGCGGGAACGCGAACAAGTTGGCAGTAACATAGATGGCCTCTTCATCGACCTCGAAGCCCGGGTAGTCGGCCCACAGCTCGACAAACCCACCGAAGAGAACCTTGGAGTCGATGGCCTGGTAGTTCCAGTCCCGTGCGGTTGCCGACTTCGGGTTTCCATCCTTCGAGACCGCTAAAAGTATGCGGGAGACGTTCCCAGGATCGATTTCATTGCCGCTTTGGACAAGCTCCAGCGTCGCCACGACGTATCGATCCTCGTGCTCGTCGTACACGACCTTCGGATCGAAGGTGAAGGTCGTCGGCGACAGCGGTGCGAAGAAGTCGGCCAGGCCGCTGCGGAACATGACCGAACCGCCCTTGTTCAGCCCCTCGATCATGGTGTTCGTGACGGCGATCACCCGGCCCAACCCCGCCGCGCCGATCGGATCCGGCGGAATGAACCGGAAACCGTCGTTCTCGGAACCGTTGTCGTCGAAGTCGAATCCTTCGAAGGCCTTGTCGATCCTCGTCATGCTCTGCAACGGGTTCGTTCCGGCAGCCAGCAGATCAGCCGGGGTTCCCTCGAGCAGGTCCTGAATCTGCGATACGTCGACCGGGTCGATGACCGACTGAGCTCCTCCCGAGATGTTCGGCACGCGTTCGGCCTCCAGCTGTTCAGACGCTTGTGCCATCGAAACGAGGGAGCCAAACACGAGCATCAACCCCACTACAACCACCACAGTAATCGGTTTTCTCATCACTGCTCTCCTTTCTTTCTCGTAGTCGTTACTTACCCGCAAAATTTCAGCAATACTGCTTTCGACTGTCTTGGCTTGGACCTGTGCCGCCTCTTCAACATTTCACGCCTCTGTCGTCGGAATGTCGGCCAGAGTCACGGACGCCATCGCCTCGAAGGCGTCGTTTTCCGCTCTGGCGAATCTCGTTGCCACTACTAGTTGATATCCGGACGCAATATTAGTGACGCAGCATCAGTTTGTCAAGGATGACTGAGAGAAAGGAATTTCCTTTCATTCAGCGCAGGCCTGGCACGGGGTTGAGGCGCTTATTTGAGGCCCAAGATGGGCTCGCATGCCCCGAGCGGTCTCCTCAACGGTGGAAACCGGCGTCTGGGAGAGCGCGTCCCGGGACAACACGCTTCGATCCTCGGCCCCCCGGTCCAGCCGCCGCCTCAGTGAACACGCTCTACACGGACAGCAGCGGCCGAGATGATCGCGTGGTCCCGCGCCAACCTCCCACCTTCTTCGATCCTTTTTGACTCGGGTTACATCCTGCGCAGGACCTCGCCGCTGCCCATACCACCGCCCACACAGCGGCTGGTCACACCGAGCGTCGCCTTCCGTCGGCCCAGCTGGTGGACCATATCGACGACCTGGCGCGCTCCGGTGCAACCAACCGGGTGGCCGAGGGAGATGCCACTGCCCCACTGGTTGGTGCGATCGACCCGGAGCTCGGGCAGGAAACGGAAGGCCGCAGCGAGCACCGCGGCAAACGCCTCGTTGATCTCGAACAGATCAACCTCGCCGATCCCGATCCCGGCACGTTCGAGCAGGGGAGGGATGACCTTGAACGCCCCCTCGCCCATGAGTTCACGGGGCACACCGATGTTGTGGTAGGCAACCAGCTCGGCAAGGGGCTCGAGACCGAGATCGGCAGCTCGCTCTTCGCTGGCCAGGAGAACCACCGCAGCGGCATCGTTGAGGGTCGAGGCGTTGGCCCCGGTGATGGTGCCGCCTTCGGGCTTGAAGTAAGGCTTGGCCGCCGCCAGTTTTTCCATCGTCACCGCTCGCGGACCCTCGTCACGGGCGATGACAAGCGGTTCGCCGCGGCGCTGGGGAACCTCGACGGGAACGACATAGTCGGCGAATGCCCCCTCGTCCCACGCCGCCGTCGCGGCCTGGTGACTCCGGAACGCGACCTCGTCCTGCTCCTCTCGGGTGACCTCGTATTTCTCCACCAGGCGCTCGGTGAGAAGGCCCATGAGCTCGCCGCCACCCACGTGGGTGTCGGTAAGGGCGCCGAACAGGCCGTCCACCAGGGTCATGTCGCCGTAGAGCTGATTTCTTACGCGACCGCTGAAGAGGTATCGCGCGACGTTGCTCATCGACTCCACGCCGCCGGCGATCCCGAGGCCCACCTCGTCAAGGAGAATGCGGCGAGCGAGGCTGTGGATGGCAGCACCTCCTGAAGCACAGTTTTCGTGAAACGTGGTGCCGGGGGTGCTGCCAGGAATGCCGGCGAGTTCGGCCGCGGTCTTGGCGAGGTTGGGGCATCGCGGGTCTTGCATCACCCATCCCATGCACGTGTATTCGACAGCGGAAGGATCGATGCCGGTAGCGGCGAGTAGCGCCTTGATCGCGTGAGTTGCCAAGGCCTCGGCCTGCAGCGTCGCCAAGCCACCGCCGATGGCGCCAATGGGTGTACGGATCGCTCCGACGACAACCACCCCGTTTTTCATTGCAGACTCCCTTCGATGTCCGTTGGAACAGCCCTAGTATTGTCGTCTTGTAGTCCACCTTCCTGCTTCGAATTTCCTCCCCGTTTCTCCCGATGCGCACAATTGTGATTCCGCCGCTACGACCTGCTACACTTTCCTCACACCCGTCCACGCCACCTCGAAAGGTGGTGGTCCAATGTCCCAGTTTCATTACGTCTACATCCTTGCCAGCGAGGCGCACCCGCATCGGCGATACACCGGAATCACGAAGGACCTGGAAGAACGACTCGACTCGCACAATGCCGGCCAGGTTCCGCATTCCGCGCGTTTCAGGCCCTGGCGCCTCGAATCGGCGGTTGTGTTTCGTTCACTGGAAAAGGCGCGAATCTTCGCGGTCTTCCTCAAGAGCCAGCCGGGAAAGGCTTTTGCGAGGAGGCACTTCTGAGCCGGCCCCCCAGGCTGCCGTCTCCAGGTCCCTCTGAAGACAACACAATCCTGCAGAGTGACCGGTTGACAAAAACTGCAAAAATGTTGCGCATCGCAGCGATTCCGGGTAACGTGGAGTTGGAGGCCCGAGGAAAATGCCCGCCCCTCGAATGAGGCGTCGGCGCCCGGGCCGCTCCGTTCCGGACGGTCGAATACCGACAGGGAAAAGTGCACCGTCCGGTTCGCCCGATGAGTGCTGCGGCTCGAGTGCTTCTGTGGCAAACGTCTCGTCGCAACAGCCGAGCCGTGCGGATCTCTCCTGGAAGAGGAAGGTAATGGACGAACAACGAGAACAGCAAAAACCTCAACAACAAAAACAGGGCTCACGCCGTCGCCGGAGGCGCCCGCGCCGTCGGCGGGGTCCAAAGGGACCACCGATTCCGGTCGAGGGTTTCCTCTGGGTTCGCGACAATGGTGGTCCACTGCTGGTCGATTCAAAACGCAACTTTGTTGCCGACCGATCGGACCCGACGGTTCCGGCCGAGCTCTTGAAGCCGCTGCATCTGGAAAGTGGCTTGCTCCTCAAAGGTCAGGCACACTCCGGCGATCGACCGCGGATGTCCGCGATCGAGAGCATCGAAGGCCTCGAACCCGAGCAGTACCGAACCAACGCGATTCCGTTTTCCGAACTGATCAGCATCGACCCGCTCGACCGCTTCAATCTCGAGACTGATCCCGAGATTGTCGAGCCGCGGGTCGCGGAACTCATCGCTCCCCTTGGAAAGGGCCAACGGTGTCTCATCGTCTCGCCGCCGAAGGCCGGCAAGACCACGCTCCTGCAACAGATGGCGCACGCGATCGCGGTCAACCATCCGAACACCACGATCTTTGTGCTGCTGGTGGACGAGCGACCCGAAGAGGTCACCGATTGGAAGCGAAGCATTGCCCGCGGTGAAGTCTTCGCCTCTTCGACGGACCAGTCACTCGAGTCCCATATCCAGGTTTCGGAGATGGTATTCGAGCGCGCCCGCCGCCTGGTGGAGATGGGTGAAGACGTGGTCGTCTTCATGGACTCTCTAACCCGCATGTCGCGCGCCTTTAACAACCTTCAGAAGGGCTCGGGACGGATCTTGTCGGGAGGCATCGACGCACGCACGATGGAAAAACCGCGGCGCTTCTTCGGCTCGGCCCGCAATGTCGAAGGTGGCGGCAGCTTGACTGTGGTTGCCACCGCCCTGATTGACACCGGGTCGCGGATGGATGAGGTGATATTTCAGGAGTTCAAGGGCACCGGCAACATGGAGCTGGTGCTCGACCGCAAGCTCTTCGACAAGAGAATTTTTCCCTGCATCAATATCCCACAATCGGGCACCCGCAAGGAAGAGAAGCTCTACCCGAAGGACCAGGTCGAAAAGCTCTACCTGATGCGTCGCGCGCTTTCTTCGCTTTCGCCGGAAGCGGCTATGGAGCTCCTCCTGCAGAAAGTGCGTGAGTTCCCTTCGAACGAGCAGTTCCTCGCCTCGTTGCAGCTCAAATAGAACGATTTGGTTGAAGCGAGATTCTGTCTCAAGCATAATGCAGTGGTGATGCGTTCAACGGGCGACCTCAGGCTATTGGACCCGGCCCTCGAGCCGATTGCCGAGAAGGTGCTGAACGGTGATCGACTCGATCGGGACGACGGACTCCTTGCGGCGTCGACGAGCGACCTCATCGGGGTCGGGAAGCTCGCAAACCTGGTGCGTGAACGACTGCACGGAGACGCCACCTACTACAACATCAACCGCCACCTCAACCCGACAAACGTCTGCGTTGCCTCGTGCGACCTGTGCGCCTTTTACGTTCCCTGGCGCCAAAAGGACCGAGGGTGGACCTATACCGTCGAACAAGCAGTCGAAATCGCGGCCCGGGACGTCGACGAATCAGTCTCCGAGCTTCACATTGTCGGCGGGCTACACCCAAAGCTTCTGGTCGATTACTACGAGGATCTCTTTCACGCTCTCAAGCAGCGCTTTCCGTGGATTCACCTCAAGGCCTTGACGATGGTCGAACTCGATTTCATCGCCAGGGCTTCACGACTCAACCTGGAGGATTTGATTTCACGTCTGCGTGATGCCGGGCTCGACTCGTGCCCGGGTGGAGGCGCCGAGATCTTCTCCGAGCGTGTGCGCAACGAAATCTGCGATCACAAGACGAGCGGCGCGCGGTGGCTCGAGATAGCGCGCACGGTCCACGTAGCCGGCATTCCAACCAATTGCACCATGCTCTACGGTCACGTTGAAACCGTCGAGGATAGGGTCGATCACCTGCTCTCCCTGCGCGAGCTGCAGGACGAGACCGGTGGCTTCCAGTGCCTCATCCCGCTCGCGTTCCACCCTGAAAATACCGCTCTCGACCACCTCCCGCCAACCGGCGGTCGCCTCGATCTCCAGACTTTGGCGGTGTCACGTCTGGTGCTCGACAACGTGCCTCACCTCAAGGCCTACTGGATCATGCTCGGGGAGAAGGTCGCCCAAATCGCACTCCATTTCGGCGCCGACGATCTCGACGGTACGATCTTCGACGAGCGCATCACGAATGCGGCGGGCGGCACCGCAGGGACGGGCATGGCACACGAGCGCCTCGAGCGGCTGATCACCGAAGCCGGAAGGGCGCCAGTTCTCCGCGACACACTGTACCGTCCTCTTCAGAACAACACCGATGTCGCGCAATATCGTTGAAACGTTGAAGATTACACGTTAGATCGTTGAGCCTGGATTCGCGGACGGTGGGTGGAACGTTCTAAGGTTTCAACGTTTAACATTCCAACGATTCGACGGCGCCCAGCAGCGTCTCCGAGAGCCACAGGAGATGCTGCGCGACCTGCGATTCACGGCACAGGCGGGCGAGCTCCGGCGAAAACTGAATCGCCACCACGACCACCAGCCCGAGCAGGAAAGCCGCCAGCAGACCCACCAGGGCGGCACCGAAGAGCCGGTTGAGCCACCCGAGATGAAAGGCGGTGAGGGTTCGCTCGATTCCCCAGCCGGCGAGCAGGCAGAGGCCGGTCGTCAGCAAAACGAGCAGGAGCCGCCCGGCGAGAGCCGCGAGCCATGGAATGCCCAGAACCCCGTCGAGGGCCGCCTCGGCATCCGCCCCAGCAACCACGGCCAACCACACGCCGAGTGCTAGACCTCCGCCGCCGAAAACGATCCGCACCGCACCCTTCCAGAATCCGCCCAGGGTGAGTCCCACCCAGACGGCGATCAGCACCCAGTCGACGACGGTCATGGAAGGAGGTGAACGGTCAAACGCAGGAAATCGGCCTCGGTCACGATGCCGAGGAGCTGCTGCTCGTCATCCACCACCGGGAGGCAGCCGTACTTGTTCTCGAGGAGGATTCGCGCCGCTTTGGAAACGGACAACTCCGGCGACACTGTCACGACGTCCCGGTGCATCGCCTCGACTACCCGCACGGTGTCGAAGATCCGCCGCTGCTCACCCGCATCGACCTCGGCGAAGATCGAGAACGAGGCAGCGAGCAGGTCCCGGTGGGTGATCAGCCCGGTGAGCGTGCGCTCCCGCAGAACCGGCAGGTGACGGATTCGACCGCGGGCCATGCAACGCTGGGCGTGGGCAAGAGTTTCATCCTCGGTGAGGGTGACCACGTCGGAAGTCATGAGATCAGCCACTTTCCACTCGCCCGACATCGGTCACCTCCAAGTCATAGTCTAACCCGGATCAGTTTCCCGGAATCCACCGACGCATGCCTGTGAGCGCATGATGAGCATTGAAAACAAGTTGAGAGTTGAGAGTGAAGAGTTCAGAGTCCCACCCACCCCACCGAAACACAATATGCGACTCTGAACTGTTCACCCGATCACATGTAGAGCCCACCCGAGATGTTGAGGACCTCTCCGGTGATATAGGAAGCACCCGGGCCGGCCAGAAATGCGACTGCGTCAGCCACATCCGAGGGCGTTCCCAAACGCGGTATGGCCACGTTTTTCATCAGCATCTCGCGCTGCTCATCGCTGAGCTGCTCGGTCATCGGCGTCTGAATGTAGCCCGGTGCGACCGCGTTGACCGTGACGTTGCGCGAGCCGAGCTCTCGGGCGAGACTCTTCGTGAAACCGATCAGTCCGGCCTTGGAGGCCGCATAGTTGGCTTGGCCGGCATTGCCCATCAGCCCGACGACTGAGGCCACGCTGACGATTCGGCCCCTTCGTGCTCGCATCATCAGCTTGGCCGCGGGCTGGGTGACGTTGAAGACACCGTCGAGGTTAATCCCGAGGACCAAATCCCAGTCCTCCGGCTTCATCCGGATCAGGAGCTGGTCGCGTGTGATACCCGCATTGTTGACCAGAATATCGAGCCTGCCGTGGCTCTCGTTGATCGCGGCTATCACTTCAGCCGCGCGCGCGGCATCCGTAACGTCGAGCGCCCGGCCTTCAGCAGAACCACCATCTCCGTTGATCTGATCGACGATCTCCGCGGTGTCGAGAACGTCGGCACACACCACCGTCGCGCCGCCGCGCGCCAACCGGCGTGCGATCTCGGCACCGATTCCGCGCGCCCCCCCGGTTACGACCGCCACCTGATTTTCGAATTCTTTCATTGACCTTACTCCTGTTTCCGCGCTCTTTTCACGAATCGTCGTATTTAACCACAGAGGCACAGAGAAGACGGAGAAAACACAGAGGTATTCACGACAGTGTTGAGTTCTCCGGACAAGAAAAGCCGAGGCGAGACATCGTCAGTGCAGAAACCAGCGACCGCCGAGTCGAAAACTCTCGTTGTCCGACTCCGTGTCCTCTGTGTCTCTATGGCGAGTTCACCCGATGAAATCGGCAATGACCTTTTCGATGGTCTCCACGGTTCCAGCCTGGTAGCACACGGCGTCTCGATCAATACGCTTCACCAGACCGGAAAGAACATTGCCGGTGCCAATCTCGACAAAGGTGTCAAAGCCATCCGCCCGCAAACGCCGAATGGATTCGGACCACATGACGGGGGCATCCACCTGCCGGGCGAGCCCGTCGCGCACCTCGTCCGGCTGGCTGACCGCATTCGCATCGACGTTTCGGTACAGGGGCACGACCAACGGCTGGAAGTCGAGCTCCCGCAGGGCCGGCTCGAGGCCTTGGCGGGCCGGCTCCATCAGCGGCGAGTGAAACGGCGCTGACACCGGAAGGGGCAACGCTCGGCGCGCACCAAGCTCCTTGCATCGATCACCTGCCCCCGACACAGCCGCTACCGATCCCGCAATCACGACCTGCCCGGGTGAGTTGAAGTTCACCGCCCGAACAGTACCGCCTTCCGAAGATTCCTCTTCAGCGCACGCGGCCACGACCTGGTCGTCGTCGAGGCCGATGATTGCTGCCATCGCCCCTTCGCCGACCGGCACTGCTCGTTGCATGAGCTGGCCACGAAGCCGCACCGTGCGGGCAGCGTCAGCAACGTCGAGCCCTCCAGCGGCAACCACCGCCGAGTACTCGCCGAGACTGTGGCCGGCAACCGCACCGACTTCGAACCCTGCATCCGCCAGCACCGCCCAAGCCGCAACCGAATGTGCAAGCAATGCGGGTTGCGTGTTTTCGGTCAGTCTGAGTTCGTCTTCCGGGCCGTTCCAGCACAGGCTCGAGAGCGATATCCCGAGCGCATCATCAACCGCTTCGAAGACCTCCGTCGCCTGGAGCCACCGCTCGGTGAGATCGCGTCCCATACCGACTGCCTGTGAGCCTTGCCCTGGAAAAAGCCCAGCGACCTTGTTCGCCATTTCTCACCCGTTCTTCCCGCTGCCGGAGCTTGCCAGCACCTCGAGGATTTTGTCCCCGATGCGCTCGATCACGCCGCAAGAAGCATAGGACGCGGCAAAGCGGACAGCGTTGCGAATCGCCTTCGCACTCGACTTCCCGTGACCGACCAGACAGGCACCATCCACTCCGAGCAACGGAGCGCCGCCATACTCTGAGTAATCGACCTTGGACCGCAGGTTGCGAAAGGCCCCTTTGGCCATCAGGAGCCCCGCGCCATACATCGGCGACTGACGGGCCTCCTCGACAAGCATGCCAACAACCATCTCGCCAAAACCCTCGGAAACCTTGAGTATCACGTTGCCGGTGAACCCGTCGCACACGATGACGTCGACACCGGAGCTGAACACACCATCGCCCTCAACGTTGCCGATGAAATTGATTCCGGCTTCCTTGAGAACCCGGTTGCGCTCACGAGCCTGCGGTCCTCCCTTGTTGTCCTCTTCACCGACCGACATCAGGCCGACCCTTGGCGAACCGACGCCAAGAACGGCCTCGGCGTAGAACGAACCCATTACTGCAAACTGGACGAGCTGATGCGGTTTGCACTCCGTGTTGGCGCCGACGTCGAGAATCAGAGTGCGACCCTCCCTCTTCGGCACCACCGCTGCAAGTGCGGGGCGGTCCACGCCCTCGATCATTCCGAGCCCGGATTTGGCGGCGACCCAGGCCGCTCCTGTGTTCCCGGCCGTCACCATGGCCGTTGCCCGATGGTCACGCACGAGCTCCGCGCAGACATTCAGAGAGGAACGTTTCTTCCCACGCAGGACGCTGATCGCTGGATCGTGCATGCCGACCACCTCGGGAGCGTCAACCAGCTCCAGCCCCGAAGGCAGGAAGCGAAATCGTCCAAGTTCGCGGCGTAGCCGTTTCTGCGGTCCGACGAGGTGAACTGGAATTCCGAAATCGGTGACCGCTTCAAGAGCTCCACGGACTATTTCCCGCGGAGCGCCGTCGCCGCCCATAGCGTCGACCGCGATGGGTCCTTCAGCCGGCCTGTTCATCCCTCAGCCGGCGGGCCTCATCGTGCCGAGACATGACCCTCAGTCGAGCTCTTCGACCCTGATGACCTCACGACCCTTGTAACTCCCGCAATGCGGGCATACCTGGTGCGGCGGCTTCGGCTCGAAGCACGAGGTACACAGGCTCTTGCCAGGCGTCTGAAGCGCGTGATGGGAGCGACGCTTGTCGCGCCGCGTCCTCGAAATGCGTCGTTTCGGATTTGCCATTGTCAGTCTCCAGTCCAGAATTCAAGCATCAGCTCTCGCTCGCGTTGCCAGCGAGATCCGCGAGGGCGCCCCATCGCGGGTCGATCTCGGGTTCACACTCGCAGCCTTCTTCGTTGTTGAGGTTCGCACCACACCGGCTACACAGCCCCGCGCAATCCGGCCGGCACACGATCCGCATCGGCAGAGAGAGCAGTACCTGCTCCGCCGCCAGTTCACTCAGATCGAGCTCCTCCCCCTGGAGGAAGGCAACGTCAAGTTCTCCCTCGTCGAGCCCCGATTCGGCGTCGACCGGCGCCAGGGCCGGCACGCGGTACTCGAGCGAGAAATTCTCCTCGACGGTCCACTCGACCGGCTCCAGGCATCTCGAGCACGTCAGACGGCCCTCGGCCGCGCAGCGCCCCGAAACCGAAAAGGCGTCACCCTGCGGGCGAACTTCACCCTCGAGGCGAACCTTCATCGGACCCGCCACCTGATCGGGATCGAGCCGCTCGACGCTGATGAGAATATTCTCGTCGAAGCGAACCGGCTCGTGTTCGAGCTGTGAAATGTCGATCTTCACACGCACCTCTCCCCACGAGGGACGGGAAGTATAGCAAAAGTCGCGGTTTGACTCCAGCGTCGACACCTCTCGCCGCCGTATCAAAGCTCGATTCGGCAGACATGTTGCGGACAACCGGAGGTCGCGTAACTCTACCGACTCGCGCTCGTCGGCAGGCCCCCCATCATGTCGGCCGACACCCCGATCACGACGATACTGGCACCGAGTGCAACCAGTGATGTCAAGGTCCACAACGTCTCCCCGGCAAACGGCAGGAACCGCAGTGCGAGAAGTACGAGCACGCCAACGAACACCTCGAGGCTGATTGGCAGCGGATGATGGATCCAGCGCCGGAGAATCACGAATCCGAGCCAGCAGCCGAGGACCGTGAGGCCAACCGACTTGGCGGCAAAGAAAATCACCATCAGTCCCGCCACCATCGGGACACCGAGAGCCGGTCCGAGACCGAGCATCGCAATCAGAGATGCGACCACGGTGAGTCCTACCAACATACCCAGCGCAGGAATCTTGAAACCGAGAACCGGCACCGCCCAAGCCGCGTGCCGCATCCGCGCAGGAAAGAGGAATGCCAGTCCGGTCGTCACGAGCAGCCAACCCCCGGCGGTCAACAGGCGCATCGGAATGTCCCGTTCAAGAGAAACTCCCCGATCTGACGATGCCGGCAGCAGTGTGGCAGGCGACGAAAACGACAGCACCTTGCCACCGATGTTAGCCTGCTCCGACACCTCGGCGCCTCCAAGAACTGCCACTACATGCCGGGTAACTTCGGCACCATCCCCCACTCGAACATTGCCGCCGATCGCCACGGCGTCTCCCTCGATCCTTGCCCCGGGTCCGAGGTCGAGGTCCGCGCCGAAGACAATGGCGTCACCGTCGACCTGTTCGTTGACCGTGAGGTCCGAGAGGACAGCCGTCGAACTCGGCATCGCCGACACGTGCCCCGCAGCCAGGAGACAACAGAGAACAAAAAGAAGGGGGAAACTTAGCGCTCGTCGCGCCACGGCGAGACCCTCCGCCAGCGCAGGGCAGTCACAGCCACCCCAACGAGACCGAAGAAGCTCACCAGGCCGAATCCGGCGAGGAGCACGGGATCGAGGGTAGTGGCCGCCGCGCGGGCGCCAGTGGCAACCGCTGTGCCCCAATCGGAGACACTGGTGGCAAATGCCATCCAGCCCTGCGAAGACCACTCGGGTAGCAGGCCGATCACGCCGCTTCCGGGCACCCCCCCCACCATGGCCGCGCCGAACAGGGCAACCAAAAGCGATGCTGCAACCGGCAGGAATGCCACCATCCGGCGGCGGATCCGTGCCGGCCGCAACGCGGCCATCACCTGTTCTTCGATCGCGGGATCGGCGGGTGGAATCGCCTTGGCGAAGAGCAACCCGAGCGCGCGCTCGGCAGCGGCGACTTCCTGGCAATCCGGACACACCTCGAGGTGTCGGCGTTGCGCCTCGTCGAGGTGCTCGAAGCCTCCACCGCGCTCGGTGAGGTTCTCTTGGATTGCCTGACATTCGGTCGCCACCTTGGCCTCCCCTCGAATCATACCGTTTTCCTCACAGGAAATCGGTCAATGCCTTACGTAATACGGAGTGGGCACGAAAAAGTTTGTTTTTTACGGTGCCGAGCGGCATGTTTGTGAAATCGGCGATTTCCTGATAACTCAGGCCGCCAAAATGACGCAACAACACCAGTTCGCGGTATTCGGGCCTGAGCCCTTCGATCACCTGCCGCAGCTCCATCGCAAGCGCGCGGTTTTGGAGGTGGCCAAGAGGATCCTTCGCGTTGTCCGGGATGATCACCTCCACCTCGCCCCCGTCCGCATCGGTCCGGTAGAGAGGCATCGTGCTCAGACGGCGGCGACGGAGCTGATCGATGCCAAGATTGTGGGCGATTCGAAAGAGCCAAGTCGAGAATCGGTATCTCGGGTCGAATCGCTCGAGCGCCGACCACGCACGAATAAAAGCTTCCTGCGACAGCTCGCGTGCAAGCTCGATATCACCGACCAGCTGGCCGAGAAACGCCGTCAGTCGGCGCTGATAGCGCCGCACGAGGAGTCCGAAAGCATCTTCATCACCGTCGAGAGCAAGCTCGACGAGGCGCTCATCGGTCAGTTCAGATGCTCTCTCCACCACGGCCAACGATCATACCTCGGCAGAGAAGTACGGAAGACAGGCGGTGGTGGATGTTGGATGTTGGATGTTGGACGTTGGATTCGACAAATCGATACATTCTCTCGCTGAATTTTCGACCGATGGGTGGGAGGGTCCAGCACGGAGTTTCGAGCATCGGGAGGGTGGACAGTGCCTCTTCTGCTAGACTTTTCGCGGAGGTGTGCCCGTGCGCAGACATCATCTGATCATCTGGTTCCTGGTCGCAGCATTGGCCCTGCCTGGCATGTACGGCATCGCAGACCAGGAGCAACAGGAAGACACCATTCGCCCTATCGGCGGATTGACGTTCGTCGACGAGATCGAGCTGACAATCGCGAATCTGATCGTGTATGTCACCGATAAAAAGGGCCGCGCGATCACCGATTTGACGAAGGACGATTTCCTCGTCTATCAGGATGGCGATCGCAAACAGATCAGCAATTTCAAGCTCTATACCAACGAGATTGTCCGCGGCGAGCTCGAGGAACCGCTCGAGGCTCCGCTCGCCACACCGACCCCCGCCGCTGTCGACGTCGATACCGCCGGTCCTCAGCCTGTCCACCTGGTGCTGTACATCGACAACGAAAATCTCGAACCGCTCGACCGCAACCGGGTGCTGTCCCAGGCACGTGAGTTCGTTCGTACGAGCCTGCATCCGCCGGCGCAGATGATGGTCGTCGCCTATCAGCGCTCCTTCGAGGTGTTGCAGGAGTTCACTTCGGACCCAGACGAGGTACTTCGGGCGATGCGCCAGGTACGCAGATACACGGGCGGGCGCAGCGAACGAGAAAGCTCCAGACAAGACATCGTGGAGAAAATCGCGCGCATCCAGGATGAGAGCCGGTCGGCCGGCGGAAGTGCCGCCGGCCAGATAGCTGGAGAGTACGTCGAGGCGTACAACATGATCCAGAACTACGCCCAGGAGTCTTCGAACAACCTCCAGTTCACCCTCGACTCCCTGCGCCAGATCTTCACCAGCCTCTCGGGTCTGCCCGGAAAGAAGGGCGTCATCTACGTTTCCAACGGCTTGCCGATGACGCCAGGCATGGATCTCTTCTACGAGCTCAGCAACGCGGCCGACGACACCTCCGTGCTCACCAGGATGTACGAGTACGACAAATCGCGTCTCTATCGGCAGCTCGCCGCCACAGCAAACGCGCAGGGGGTGACCCTTTACACCATCGATGCCGCTGGGCTCAGCGTCGGCGGCCTGGGGTCGGCCAACTACGCGACCGCCCGGGACCCGAGGTCGATCTCGGTGAGCCGCTCAAACTACACGGACAGCCTGCGTCTCCTCGCCGACGAGACTGGCGGCATCGCAATCATCAATACCAACGATGTCGGGCCAAAGCTCGAACTGATCAACCAGGACATGTATACCTACTACTCGATCGGCTATCCACTGCAGGCCAGCGGGCAGGACAAGGTGCACAAGGTGAAGGTCGAGCTGCGCGACGATCCCGCGTTCAAGGGTTATGAAGTCCGCTACCGCTCGCGTTTCGTCGAAAAATCTCTCGAAACCAAGGTCCAGGACGCCGTCGTTTCGAGCCTCGTGTTTCAGGTCGACGACAATCCCATGGAGATCGAGGTCGAAACCGGAAATCCGACACCCGCATCCGGAAATCGATGGCTGCTTCCGGCTCACATTTCCTTTCCCATCAGCAGCGTGGCGTTGTTGCCGGAGGGCGAGGATTTGGTGGCGCGGGTGGTGATCTTCATCGCTGCCCGCGATACAGACGGCAAGCAATCCGACCTGGTTCGCCAGATGCACGAGGTCCGGGTTCCGGCCGACCGCTATGAGGAAGCGAAAAACCAACCCTGGGGGATCGACACCCAGCTGCTGATGGAACCGGGACGGTACAGAATCTCGGTCGCGCTGCTCGACCCGTTGACCCGACAGGATTCGTACGAGACTGTCAGCGCTGCCGTAAATCCGAAGAAGTAGGGC
>JAJDNM010000122.1 GCA_022340665.1 Acidobacteriota bacterium
CGGAGGTCTGCGGTTCCGTACGACGGCACCGTCAGGGCTCGAAATGACGGATGACGGACATCACTGGCGGGGCTAGGAGGACTCGAACCTCCGACCTCCGGATTAGGAATCCGCTGCTCTATCCACCTGAGCTATAGCCCCTCGCGTGGGGAAATGATGCTATTTCGATAAACGGGTCGTGTCAACGACGGACACGCGCCTGCAGACGATTCGATTCAGTTTTGAGTTTTCAGTTTTGAGTTATGAATTGAATCCCCGTTACCCGTGACCTCCTGCGAGGGCGGGTGGGAACTCAAAACTCATAACTCAACACTCAAAACTCATCCCGGAACCGCCGGTCCGTCCACCCAGATGGTGCCCGGCAGGCCGAGGACGAATCTCAGCGCTTCCTCATCTACACCTGGGATCCACAGCGGCAGGCCTCGTCGGGTCGCGGCGTCTGCTATCCGGGCGGCGAGCAGGCCGCCCGGGCTGCCCGTGCGCAGGCCACTCGACGCCCATCCCGGGATGCGGACGGCCACGACGTCACCGGCCTCCGTCACCTCGTCGGCCGCGAGGACCTCCTCCACAGGGCCAGGGTCGTCGTCGCCGTCGATACGCCAACGGCACCTGGTCACGTTCTCGACGGTCGGCGTCGCGGTCCAGCCCTCTCCCTCGGGCTCCTCGCCCTCTCCCATTCGCCACCAGCCGATGCGCCGGCCGTGCGGCAGCTCGTGCACCGGTTGAGGGATCATCTGCCCGCCCGGCGCTTCCGACGCTCCATCTCCGACCAATTTCGGGTAGGCGGCTTCGAAGAGACCATTTTCGAGCGATTCCGGCCGCATCGAGGTCACCTCGAGAGACGGTCGAAGCGTCCCACTCTTCGACGTCAGCTCCTCCCAGGTCGAGAGGATCGCCTCGGGATCACGGTCCGCCACCACCAGGGCCGGCCACCCGAGGAGCGCGGCGGGCGCGCCGAGAGCTACGGCCAGCTCACTCAACTGTGCCTCGAGCGCGCGGTCGCCGAGCTGCACCTTCCAGAACAGGGTGTCGACAACGGTCACGACATGGTTCGTCGTCGCTCCGTCGTGGAGCTCGAACGAGGCGGCATCGATGGTTATCAGGGCCTCCGCCGCCGCGGCAGCGGAAAAGGCGTCCAGCGCTCCTAAAGACGACGGCGGCAACCACATCGCCCCGCCGACGCCAAGCCTCTGCGCCGTGACGATCGCGTTCTCACTCGCCGCGGCAACGACTCCGTGAACGCGCTCGGACACGGGTCGGGTCGAGACCTCGACAACCCAGGAATTGCTGCCGTCGTCGACTGCCACCCACGAGGGCTCCGGCGCACCGCCCGCGAGCGCGCCAGCTATCACGCTGTACAGACCCTCCCGGATTTCGGCGGGCGGCATCGGCATCAGATCGACTTTGCTCATGACTCAAACCGCGTCCCTGCGGATCTCGAATCCCCCGGGCACTTGATCCGTGGGCACCTGCGCCACCGCAACCGATTTGACCCGTGAAGATCTCGGTCCCTCCTGCAGTCGGCGCATCAGCAGGTCGAGCGTCTCGCCCGACCCTGCGGCGACCACCTCGACCGAGCCGTCCGCCATGTTGCGCACCCAGCCTGCCACCCCGAGGGCTTCGGCCTCGCGCCACACGAAGTAGCGGAATCCGACCCCCTGAACCCTGCCCCTCACCAGGTATCTCTTGGCCTGCATGGTTCACCGCCAGAGGATATCTCGTCCCACCTCACGATGCTTCAGGTCCTTCCTCAACCCGCTGGTGGGCGCGTTTGCCGTACTTGTGGATCAGCCAAAAACCACCAACCAGGAGAATGACGAACCCGATGGAGACCCAGTTGAACCACTCAAAGAGGAAATCGCGGATCGACTCGCCGAAGAAGAAAAGGAGGACTCCCTCGGCCATGAAACGGAGGGACCGCGAGACCATCGACGCGATCACGAAGACCTTGAAGTTGATCTTGAAGGCGCCGCCGGCGATGGTAAAGACCTTGTAGGGAATCGGGGTCAGGCCGGCGATCCCGGTCGCCCAGGCGTTAAACCGGTCGTAGAGCTTCTCGACCGCGTGGATCTTCTCATCAGAAAAGAATCTGTAGAGCAAAGGGCGACCGCCGTACAGACCGATGGCGTAGCCGAGCATTCCGCCCAGGACACTGCCCAGCGAGCATACGAAGCCATACCAAATGGCGCTCTCCGGGTTTGCAACGCCGAGAGTAACGAGCAACACGTCGGGCGGAATCGGAAAGAAGGAGCTTTCAGCGAAGGCGAGAAGAAAGAGCCACAACGCGGGATGGGGCATCAGGGCGAGCGAGTCGATCCAGGCGAAGAGCTTTTCCTTCAAGAGGTCTGTTCCTCCCAGCCGTGGCGGCCGATCAACGGAACGAAGCACGCACCTTTCAGCTCATGCGCAAAGGTCCTCTCGCCGCGGCGCTCGACGATCTTCAACACCTGGGCTTCGCGCGGACCGACCGGTACGACCAGGCGTCCTCCGTCGGCGAGCTGATCGACCAGAGGATTCGGCACCTCCGGTGCACCCGCGGTGACCAGAATCGCGTCGAACGGCGCCTGCGCCCGCCACCCGAGAGTGCCGTCCATGACCTTTACGCTGACGTTATCGACTCCGAGGTGGTCGAGCACGGTCTTTGCCTGGCGGGCAAGCGAGGCGACCCTCTCGATGGTGAAGACGAAGCGGGCGAGCCTCGCCAACACCGCCGCCTGGTAGCCGGAGCCGGTGCCGATCTCGAGCACGCGATCCGCCGCCTGGATTCGCGCCGCCTCGCTCATCAGGGCCACAATCCTCGGCTGCGAGATCGTCTGGCCTTCGCCGATGTGAATCGATACGTCATCGTCGTAGGCCTGATGGCGAAACGCCTCCGGTACAAAAAGATGACGGGGAACTTCGGCCATCACCTCGATCACGCGCCGATCGGTGATCCCGCCCCGCTGGAGGGATTCCACCATCTGCGCCCTGCGGTATGCGTAGGCGTCAGCCACCACGTCAGATGTCCTCGCCGCCGATCGACTCGACCCACGAGGGAGCACGCTCGCGCATTCGGTCGAGCGACCTGCGGTCCGTCATATCGAGATGAAGGGGCGTCACCGAGACGTAGCCCGAAGCCACCTCGTGAAAATCGGTGTCCGGAATCGGCTCCCACACAGGCTGCCCGCCGCCAATCCAGAAGATCCTTCGCCCGCGCGGATCGGTCTCCTCGATTACGCCCTCGGTGTAGCGCCGCACGCCAAGCCGCGTGAGCTTCACTCCCAGCGGAGTCCCGACCGGCACGTTGACGTTGAGCAATGTGTTCTGTGGGAGACCGTGCTCGAGGATCCACTCGGCGACCTCGCGCGCGAACTTCGCCGCCAAGTGGAAGCTGAGGCCCTCCCCCACTCCCAGCGACACCGCCATCGCCGGCACACCGAGGATCACGCCTTCGAAGGCGGCTGAAACGGTTCCCGAGTAGTGAACATCGGCGCCCATGTTGTAGCCGAAATTGATGCCCGACACCACGAGATCCGGCTCGTCGCCGTTCATGAGATTCGACAGAGCGATCGCGACACAGTCGGTCGGCGTACCGTCGACCGAGATCCGGCGCTCGCCGAGCCGCTCGATGCGCAGGGGCCGGTCGAGGGTCAACGCGTGCGAGACCGCGGACTGCTCGCTGTTCGGAGCCACCACCCAGACCTCGGCCAATGCTTCGAGCGCGTCGGCCAGGACCTGAATGCCCTCCGAGGTGTATCCGTCGTCGTTGGTGACGAGAATTCGCGGCTTTGCCATGCGGGGGATTCTAATACGAATTAGGAATCAGGAATGAGGAATGAGGAATTTCCTGCCGGAAGGCGATTCTCAACGCTGGATGCTGGATGCTGGATGCTCGATGCTCGATCCGCGCCCCTGGGCGTTTGGATTTTGGATATCGGATTTCCAGCCCTTGTTTATTTGTCATTCCGACCGAGGGCCGGGACGGCCCGAGTGGAGCAACCGTCTTGGAAGTCAAGAACGGGTTGCAGCGAGTTCAGGTGTCCAGGACGAGCGATCTCGGACGATCGCATTGCAGATGATGAGTAGCTTTCGCATGCAGGCGACGATTGCTACCTTTTTCGGTTTGCCACGATCGATGAGACGAGTGTAAAGGGCCGATATGACAGGGTTATATCGAGTGGCCACCAATGTCGACATATACAGGACCTTCCTGACGTGGGCTCGTCCTCCCCAGATGGATCGAGAGCCGCGGCTGAGACCGGAGTCTCGGCTTAGGGGAGCAACGCCGACGAGTTTGGCAATCTGCCTTCGACCGATGGATCCAATCTCCGGAAGCATGACGGTGAGGTTTGCGGCAGTGAGCTGTCCGATGCCAGGTACGGAGGTCAAGAGATTGACGTCCTCTTGCCAGGCCGGGCTCGCCTTGATCAGATCGGATAGAGCTGTCTCCGTTTTTTCGAGCTGTCGATCGAGAAAGCGAATGTGGGACCGCAGGGAGGCTTTGACGACTTTTGACTCTGTACGCCGAAGGCGGTTCTTTTCAGCCACGAGCATCTCCAGGATTTGCCTCCGCCGATCCAAGATCCCCCGCAGCTGGCGAGCGGCCTTACAGAGGGGCGCAGCGCGCGGCCAAACTCGGCCAATACGCGAGCGTCCACACGATCTGTCTTGGCCAGTTCTCCGGTGGCTCTGGCAAAATCTCGCAATTGTCGCGGGTTGATCACGCACACCGGCAGGTCCCGCTCAGAAAGCGCCGTGGCAATCTCGACTTCATATCCTCCAGTAGCTTCGAGAATGTCGTGATCATCCCGACGAAGCCGGCGAGCGAAACGCGGCCCCAGGTCCGGAATCGGCGCGAGGAATACAAGACTGAGGGGACGCACAACACCCATAGATCCCTCCGCTCGCTTCGCTCGGTCGGGATAACACCAAGGAGTGACTCGGCCGCGCGCCGCAGGCGCGCAGCAGACGAGGTCCTCCCGCTCTCCGAAAGCTCGCTTTCGGAGAGCGGGAGGAGCGAGGATGCGTAGCTGCGATCGAAGATCGCAGCGGGCGAGGACCGCTGCGTGACAAGAGCTTGTTCTCGGATCGCCGAGGACCGCGGATGCGTGGCTGCGATCGTAGATCGCAGCGGGCGGGCCATCTTGAATGGAGGACTCCGGGAATTGAAGCGCACCCCTGGCTGTGCAATACTTCACATCCGCTCGAGGTGCAATCGGAAGCGCTTCGCAAACAAACATTTACCCTGCGAAGGGAGCAGGTATGAGCAGAGAGATCCTCCTCGGTGATGAGGCCATCGGCCTCGGCGCAATCCACGCCGGGCTGAGTGGTGTCTACGGCTACCCCGGGACGCCGTCGACCGAGATCTTCGAGTTCGTCGAGCGCCGCACCAAGAAATCCGGCGACGTCCACGCCTTCTGGTCGACCAACGAAAAGGTCGCCTACGAAGAGGCGTTGGGAATGAGCTGGGCCGGCAAGCGGGCGCTGGTCTGCATGAAGCACGTCGGTCTCAACGTGGCCGCCGATGCGTTCATGAACTCCGCCGTTACCGGCACCAACGGAGGCCTCGTCCTCGCCGTTGCAGACGACCCCGGCATGCACTCGTCGCAGAACGAGCAGGACAGCCGCTATTTCGCCCAGTTCGCACTCATCCCCTGCTTCGAGCCGCGCAACCAGCAGGAGTGCTACGACATGATGTTTGAGGCCTTCGAGCTTTCGGAGGAGCTGGCGGTTCCGGTGATGGTTCGGCTCGTCACCCGCATCGCCCACAGTCGGGCAGGAGTGGCCACCAGGGAGAAGCTCCCCCAGAACGAGCTCCACCCCGACAAGCAGATCAAGAAGTGGACCCTGCTGCCGGTCAATGCCAGGGTTCAGTACAAGGGCCTGACGGAGAAGCAGCCGGAACTGCTTCGTCTTTCCGAGGAAAGCTCGCACAACTCGCTCGTAATTCGAGGCAAGAGCGGTGTGATTGCCTGCGGCCTTGCGGGCAACTATCTCTTCGAGAATCTCGACTCCGACCACGACTACTCGGTCCTTTCGCTCAGCCAGTACCCGCTGCCGGCCGGCCTCGTTCGCTCACTCGTCGATCATGTCGACGAGCTGTTGATCCTCGAGGACGGATATCCCCTGGTTGAAAGCACGGTACGGGGCCTCTTCGGGCTCGAGGGAGTCCGCGTCAAGGGCCGCATGACCGGCGAGGTCCCCCGTACGGGCGAGCTCAATCCGGACATCGTCCGCCAGGCGCTAGGAATGGATCCCCTTCCCACCGCCTACGAGCCGACACCCGAGATCGCCAATCGGCCGCCGGCGCTGTGCAAGGGCTGCCCGCACACCGACTCCTTCCGCGCCCTCAACGAGGCCCTCAACAACTTCGACAACCCGCAGGTCTTCTCCGATATCGGCTGCTACACACTGGCGGCCCTGCCTCCGCTGGAAGCGGTCCACAGCTGCGTCGCGATGGGCGCTTCGATCGGAATGGCCGCCGGTGCCGCCCACGCCGGTTATTCTCCGGCGGTGGCCGCGATCGGCGACAGCACGTTTTCACACGGCGGCATCACTCCGCTGCTGTCAGCGGTTCAGCAAAACGTCAACCTGAATGTGTTGGTGGTCGACAACAGCACCGTCGGGATGACGGGCACGCAGCGGTCGATGTCGACCGGCCAGACTCTCGACCAGATCATTCTCGGTACCGGAATCTCCGAGGACCACTTCCGAATCATCGAGCCGACCCCGCGCAACCACGATCAGAACGTGCAGGTGATGCGGGAGGAGCTGGCATTCGACGGGCCGAGCGTGATCGTCGCCCGACGCGCCTGCATCGAGTCCCTGAAGAGGAAATCGAACTGAGCACGGAGAGACGATGGAAAAAAACATCATCCTCGCAGGAGTCGGTGGCCAGGGCATCCTGTCCATCGCGTTCGTCATCGACAACGCCGCCCTTGACGCGGGCTTTCATTTCAAGCAGGCCGAAGTCCACGGCATGGCCCAACGCGGCGGCGCGGTGCAATCGAACCTGCGTTACGGTGATTCCGAGATCTGGTCCGACATCATTCCGACCGGCAAGGCCGATCTGATTCTGTCGGTCGAGCCGCTCGAGGTCATGCGGTATCGGCAGTACCTCCGCCCGGGTGGTTGGGTCGTGACCAGCACGACTCCGTATATCAACATCTCAGATTACCCTGAGGCCGAGTCCCTGCTCTCGGATCTCGCGACCCTGGAGCACATCGTCATGGTCGACACCGCCCATTTCGCGCGTGCCGCCGGCAATCTGCGTGCGCAGAACATGGTGACGGTCGGCGCCGCCTCCCCGCTGCTCGATTTCGAGGAAGACCGTCTGCTCGCATTCGTCGAGATGCTCTTCGCGCGCAAGGGAGAAAAGATCGTCGAGGTCAACCAGCGAGCCTTCCGCTTCGGCCGAGCCGCCGGCCTCTTCTTCTGCGGGCTGGTCGACGCCGGCATGGCACGACTGGACGCTCTCCGCTTGGTCGGCAAGCTGGATCCGGAAACCATCGACGAAATTTACGCCGGAGCATGGGTCGAGGCGATCGCCGGCGATGCAGCCAAGCTCGAGTCCGTGCTGGCTGAAGAGGAAGCGGTGGCATGCGACCGCGCCGCTGCATTCGCCTGAGGAGGGGGACGATGGCCATCGACAACGAACGAATTGACCAGATTCTCGCGGCCGCCCATACACAGGGCCGAACGAATCTCTACGAACACGAGTGCTATGACATTCAGGAGGCCATCGGCGCCGAGGCGGCTCCAGCATACCGCCTGATCCCGATCGGCGCGCGTCCGACGGCCGCCGACCTCGACCACCTGACCGGCGACAAAGTGGTGCTCAAGGTGGTGTCTCCCGACATCACCCACAAGACCGAGGCCAAGGGCGTGCGCATCGTCGCCCGCGAGATCGGGGCGGTCGAGGCGGCTTTCGATCTCATGCTTCGTGAGGTGCCCGAGACCTACGCCGCTTACCTCGAAGACCACCAGGGTGAGGTCCCGCCGAACCTCGCGGGCCGGCGCGGGCACGGTCTCGAGCAGCGCATCACGGATCGTATCGTCGGCATCCTCCTCTGCTCCTACATGCCTCCCGACGCTCAGGGATTTGCTACCGAGCTCTTCGTCGGCATTCGTCTGACCGAGGAGTTCGGGCCCATCATCACCGCCGGCCTCGGCGGAGTCGAGATGGAGCTCCTCGCCCGTCAGACACGGAAGGGAGCGGCGGTCGCGATCGCGCCAACCGGCACCACGAATGGCGAGCAATTCTTCGAGCTCTTCCGCGGCACATTGAGCTACGACCGTCTCTCGGGCGCCATGCGAGGATCACGGCGCCTGCTCGACGATACGATTCTCATCGAGTGCTTCCAGGCATACGTCGATCTCGCCAACCATTTCTCGGCGATGAACGCCGACGCCGCATTCCACCTCGAAGAGGTCGAGGTCAACCCGTATGCGGCTTCGGGAGGACGGATGGCACCGCTCGACGGCGTCTGCCGATTCTGCCCGGCGACCCGACGCGCAGAGCCACGACCGATCGACAAGATCGGCAGCCTGCTCAAGCCGGCCTCGGCAGGGATCATCGGCGTCTCCGAGCACAGCCACAACATGGGCCGTATCATCCTCGAAAACATCATCGCCGCCGGCTTCGACCAGGAGAAGGTGGCGATCGTCCATCCGTCTGCCACCGAGATTGACGGCATTCCGTGTGTTGCGAGCGTAGCCGACCTCCCCGAAAAGGTGGATCTCTTCGTCGTCGCCGTCGGCGCCGCCCAGGTAGCTTCCGTCATCGAGGACCTGATCGGGCACGACAAGGCCAAAACGGTGATCCTCATTCCCGGAGGCATCGGCGAGAAGGAAGGCAGCCAGGATCTCGAGACGAAGCTCAGGGAACGGATCCGCGAGGCCCACCACCGCAACGGCGGCGGCCCACTGTTCCTCGGCGGCAATTCGCTCGGGGTGATCTCCCACCCCGGGCACTTCGACACGATGTTCATCCCGGACGCCAAGCTCCCGAAATCGCGAGGCAAGCACGCGCGAAAACTCTGCTTCATCTCCCAGTCCGGCGCCTTCATCATCTCGACCCTCAGCCGCATGCCGTGGCTGGACCCGGCCTACGCCCTCTCGATTGGAAACCAGATCGACCTGACCGCCGGAGACCTCCTTTCGTACATCAAGGACGACCCTGAGGTCGAGGTCTTCGCGGTCTATATGGAAGGATTCCAGCCCTGCGACGGATACACCTTTGCGGCCGCCGTCAAGGAGACGGTGGCGCTCGGCAAGGACGTGGTCTTCTACAAGGCCGGCCGCACCTCGGAGGGCCGCTCGGCCACCGCCGGCCACACCGCCTCGGTTGCCGGCGACTACGCGGTCTGCGAGAACGCGATCGCCCAGGCCGGCGCCTTCGTCGCCGGCGACTTCAACGAGTTTTCCGACTTTCTGCGCGTCACCCTTCCCCTCCGTGGCAAAACGGCCGCGGGCAATCGGCTGGCAGCAATCTCCAATGCCGGTTACGAGTCAGTGGGCATGGCGGACTCCATTCGCCGAAACGGGGCCGAGCTCATCCTGCCCCCGTTCACGGCGAGGACCGATGAAGCGCTCGCCAAGGTTCTCGCCGACAACAGGCTCGCCGGGCTGGTCGACGTCAAGAATCCGTTCGACATCACGCCGATGGCCGGCGACACGGTCTACGCCGACATCCTCGTCGAGGTGCTGGGTGACGACGGCGTCGATGCGGCGGCGGTCGGCATCGTGCCGCTCACTCCGGCACTGCAGACGCTCGCGCCGGGCGAAGGACATCGGGAGTCCATCCTCGACCCGGGCTCGATCGCACAGCTCCTGCCCGGCGTCGCGAAGTCGAGCGACAAGCCTGTGATCGCGGTGGTCGACTCCGGAGTGCTCTTCGACCCTCTCGTGGAAGCACTGCGAGCGGGAGGATTGCCGGTGTTTCGGTCAGCCGACAGAGCGGTGCGGGCACTGTGCAAGTGGGTAGATGTGAAAAGGCATTTCACGCCATCGAAATGAATCCAATTCGGAATTAGGAGCTCGGAATTGGTGGCGGGAAATCGTCGGCAGGCTGGAGGGTTCATGAAATCACTGACCAGAAAGCTCGTCTTGAACATCACAGAGCGGATGGAGTTCGTGAACATCACGCCGCAGGTCGAGGAAGCGGTGCGGGAGTCGGGAGTCACCGAGGGTCTGTGCCTGGTCAACGCGATGCACATCACGGCCTCGGTCTTCATCAACGACGACGAACCGGGGCTTCACCGCGACTACAAGCGCTGGCTCGAGGAGCTCGCGCCTTTCGATCCCTCAACCGAGCGCTACCACCACAACCGCACCGGCGAGGACAACGCCGACGCCCATCACAAGCGGCAGATCATGGGCCGCGAGGTGGTGGTGGCAATCACCGACGGCCGGCTCGACTTCGGCCCCTGGGAACAGATCTTCTACGGTGAGTTTGACGGAAGACGGCAGAAGAGGGTGTTGATCAAAATCATTGGCGAGTGACAGAACATATTTCGAATTTCGAATTGCGAATTTCGAATTTATCCCTGGCCGCCGGGGGGGCGGGTGGGAAATTCGAAATCCGAAATCCCAAATTCGAAATGCGAGGAATGTGGAGTAGGCGCCATTCCGAATTCAGACTTCCGAATTCGGCGTCTGCCGCCTGCCTTTATCCCTGAACACGCCATAAACGCCGCCAACAATGAGCACCATTCCTGCGACCGTGTAGCTGGTGATCGGCTCCGAGAGAATCAGCCATCCGAGGAGCACTGCGATCACCGGATTGACGTAGGCGTAGGTCATGACCACCGTTGTCGGCAACACCTTCAGGGCGTAGACGAAGCAGGTGTAGGCCAGCAGCGAACCGAAGACCACCAGGTAGCCCCACGCCGCCCACGCCTCGGTGGTGGGTCGCGGCGCCGGCTCCGCCACCATCAGCGCGATCAGCACGAACCCTGCGCCCCCCGCCAGCTGCTGCCAGCCCGAGATCGCGATCGGATCCAGCTTCGGCTGGCGCCGGTTGACCACGATCGAACCGAAGCCCCAGCTGATTGCCGCGAAGATGACGGCGACCACGCCCAGGACGTCCGATCGGACACCGTCCTCGATCATCGGATAGGTCAAGACAACCAGCCCGACAAAACCGGTGAGCAACGAGGTCGAGAGCAACAACGACGGCCGGCGGCGGTCGATCAGGCTCTCCATCACGGCAACCCATATCGGCATCGTACCGACGATCAGTGCAGCCAGTCCGGAATCGATCCGTTGCTCCGCCCAGTTGACGGCTCCGTTACCGCCGACCCACAGCAGCAATCCGGTCGTTACCACGACCCCGAGCTCGCTCCGCGTTGGTTTGAGCCGCACGCCGCGAAGGGCGTTGAGCGCGAAGAGCACCGCCGCCGCCACCAGGACTCTCATCGCGCCGAGCCAGAACGGTCCCCACCCGGCGTCCTCGCGTACCGCCACCCGAATGGCGAGATAGGTGCTGCCCCACACGATGTAGGTCACGAAGAGGCAGAGCAGCCCGGCGATGGAAAAGTCGTGCGTATTCTTCGTCACGGCTCGCGAACTATACGCGATATGGAATACATGTGACCCCGTCACGGCATGCAAATCTCAGCCGAGTCTCCACAGCTACTGGCTCAAAGACCCAGTTATTGGCTAAAATTGACTTGAGGGGGGCGCACATGACCCTGGTCAGTGCACGTTTGCCGGAGGAACTCGTCCGGGATATCGACGAGGCCGCGCGGTCGATGCATCGGAGTCGCGCCGATTTGATCCGAGCGGCGATCGAACACTTCATGGCCGACGCCGAGGGGCAGCAGAAGATGATCGAACGTCTCCGGGTCCCGGTCGACCTTGCCTTCGATTGGGACGACGTGGAGCGCGATCTTCTCGGCTAGCTTGCCACTATCTCCAGGTATCCACGATCGGTCACCGCGTCAGCCCGACGCCTCGTCTTCCTCAGCCTTCAACTGCTCCAGCATTCGCTTCGAGTTCTCGAAGCCGGGGTCGATTTCGAGGGCTTTCCGATAGAACTCGATTGCCCGCCCCAGATCGCCTGCGGTCAGATGGGCCTCGGCGAGGCTGTCGTAGCAGTTCGGGTCGTCGGGAAATCGGCTCAGGTTGAGCTCGAAGACTGCGATCGCCATCTCGGTTTCTCCTTCGCCGAGCAACTCGTAGCCGAGCATGTTGAGTTCGAATGGCCCCCGGATCTCGTAGCCGCCTTTCTCGACCAGGGCGTCGAGCACCCCGACCGTGACGGCGTCCGGACCGTTCTTCAATTCCCGATAGACCACCTCACCGAGCGGCGGCTTTGGCGGATCGTACTCGTCACCGAAGTAGATGGCTTCGAGAGCTCGCGCCGGCTGCATCGCCGCTTCCGTGTAGTTCGACAAGACGATGATCGTGACGTCATCGTCCGGAAACCGGCTGAACATCGCGCTGACGCCGCTGGTGCCACCGCCGTGGCCGACAGATCGTCGACCGTTGTCCACCGCTACCCTCCAGCAGTAGCCGTAGTCTTCGAGGTTGGGCGTGTACATTTTCTGCTTTGACGACTCACTGAGCAGGGTGTCTCCGTAGAGCGCGCGGTCGAAGGCGAGCAGGTCGCCGACCGTCGTCTCGATCCCGCCGTCCGCCGATGCAGGCGGCACGTTGCCGGCGGCGGGGATGAAGCTCTCGCCGGACACGCTGCGCGTGTAGCCCAACGCACGGTTCGGCACCTCGTCCTCCGGGTAGTCGAGGCCGGTGCTGTCCATCCCGGCCGGGTCGAGGATGTTCTCTCGAATGTAGTCCTCATACGGCATTCCGGTGACCTGCTCGATGACCGCGCCGAGGGTCACGATGCCGGAGTTCGAGTAGGCAAAACGCGAGCCGGGAGGCTCGAAAACCAGCTGCTGGTCGTAGACCAGCGGCAGCCAGTCGTCGATCTCGCGGAGCTCCGGCATCCGCGCCCGGTACTCCGGGTGCGCCATGTAGTTGAACATGCCCGAGGTATGCGACAGCAGGTGGTGGATGGTGATCGCATCACCATACGGAAAATCCTCCAGATAGGTCGAGACCGGAGCGTCCAGCGCCACCTTCCCCTGCTCCACCAGCTGCATGATCGACACCCCGGTAATGGTCTTGCCGATCGAGCCGATGTTGTACCTGGTTTCCAGGTTGTTCGCGATGCCGCGATCCTTGTCCGCCTCGCCGAACGCCTCGGCGTAGACGATCTCGCCGCCTTCTGCCACCAGCACCGTGCCTGAGAAGATCCCGAGCCGGGCAAACTCGGCCATGACCTCGGCCATCTCCTCGGTCGGGCCCCGCTCCACGGTCCCGCTTCCGCACGCGACCAGAAGACAGCTCAGTGTTCCCGCCAACAACCGCGATCTCGATTTCATAGCCGGGCCTCCTCCAGATTCTCGGCGTTGCTCCCGACGCCTGGGGCGAGGGTACAACGCCCTCTCGGACCTACGAATGGCGGCGCTCGAAGTTCGCATCAGCGTGGGAAAGAAGCTCGAGGCCCACACTATTGACAACTCGGCCACCGCCGCCTTCGAGCGTGACATCCACGGCTCGATCAATGCCGGCAAGCCGGCCGACATCACCGTCGTCAACCGAAACCTGCTCGAGATCGACCCGGAGTAGAGACTCGACATGGAGATCGAGATGACCATCGTCGACGGGCGGGTGGTTTTCGAGAGCCGAGGCTGACCCGCCAGAGGCCCGTGCCCACCACAGTCGATCAAAAAGACCGTGTTTGACAAAATCAAGATACTGCGACACAATCCCAATAAATCGATAATCTCAAAACTCGACAGGTGCAAGCAGGCGCCCTTCGAGCCTCGGGAATCACAGGAGCGTCACATGCAGCGAGTCTCTGTGCGCGGATCACAACAGGTCGAAACTCTCTCCCCGATCGAAACCGGATGTTTCCGCATCGCGGTCCCCCTTGTGCTCTTCTCGCTGTGTCTGGTCCTCGCGAACCCAGGAACAGCCGAGGCTCAGACCGCCATCATCGTCATGTCGGGCGAGGCTTCGCCGGACGGCAACGGGACCTTCATTTCATTCGAGGTTCCGACCGTCAACGCGAACGGCGAGGTGGCATTCGTCGCATCCCTGACCGGAACGGCGCTCGGCACCACTGACTCCCTCGGTATCTACCTGGCAAGCGCGGACTCGATCAACGCGCTCGTGCGCTCCGGAAACCCG
>JAJDNM010000123.1 GCA_022340665.1 Acidobacteriota bacterium
TGCCGGCACTGGCTCCTTTCGATGAGTTGGCGGCTCTTCTCGATCGCCTCGGCGGACGGATCGGCCGGGAGCCGGCCGAGGCCATCTGTGATCGTTTGGCCGGCGGCTTGCGCCGGTATCTCGAGCGCGCGAGTGGCGAGCCGGCGGAGGAGATGACCTCATTCGAGCTGCGATTGCTGGCTCGCAGGTTGGAATGGCCGGAGACGGTGCAGCGCGGGATTCACGCCGTGATGGACACCGCTGACCGGGTTCGCTTCGGACGCATGCCGGCCGATGAGAATCATCTCCGACGAGCGATCGAGGAGAGCCGCGGCGTGGCCGAAGACCTCGAAAAACACCTGGTCGCGGATGATGAAGCGGAGGAACTGGAGGCCACCGGATGATACGGCTGGCCGCGCCCATGTGGTTGGCTCTCGGTGGCGTCGGGCTGATCGCCGCGATCCTGTGGCTCCTTCGCCGGCGATGGCAGCGCTATCCATTCCCGATTGGCGGAAGGGTCGAGGGAAAGCGAGGCGGACGATTGAGTTGGACGGCGATTGCCGGGATTCTGGCGGCCCTCGCCTTCGCGCCCCTGGCGGTGTCTCTGGCGCGGCCCCAGGAAGTGCTCTCGAGGCAACTCGAACACGCCGAGGGCGTGGACATGGTGGTGGTTCTAGATATTTCGGGTTCGATGGCAGCGCTCGACTTCCAGCCCACCGATCGCCTTGGTGTCGCCAAGGAGACAATTGCAGACTTCCTCGAGCGCCGTCCTCACGATCGCATAGGACTCGTCGTCTTTGCCGGCGCAGCAGTCACGATCTGCCCCCTGACTCTCGATCACGAGGTTGCCGGCCATCTTCTCGAGCAGGTCGAGCTGCGAACGCTGCCCGACGGGACGGCCATCGGGCTGGGGCTCGGAACGGCGGTCAACCGCCTGCGGGTGTCGACCTCCGACTCCAAGGTCATTGTGCTGGTGACCGATGGCTCCAATAACGCTGGCCAACTCGACCCCCGGACTGCGGCAGAGCTCGCGAGGGACGAGGAGATCACCGTTCATACCGTTCTCGTTGGCAGGGGCGGGAAGGTGCCGATTCCGGTGTGGATGCGCGATCCGCGGACCGGGCGCGAGTTTTCACAGATTCAGAACGTCGAGGTTGAGATCAACCCCGAGCTGCTGGCCGAGATCTCGCGAAGCACCGGCGGTGCCTCGTTTCGCGCCCGCGATCCAGAGGCGCTTGCCGAGGTCTTCTCCGAGATCGACAGGATGGAAAAGACTGTCTTCACGTCGACCCGGCTGGTTCGCTACCGTGAACGATTCGAGCCGTGGGCGCTCGGTGCACTCATTCTGCTGGCCGCCGGCGTGGTGCTCGAGGGGGTGGCTGGGAGGACGCCGTGGTGACCTTCGCCGAGCCCTCGCGCATGGTACTGCTCGTGGTTCCGGCGCTCGCCGCGATGCTCGCCCTGTATCGCCACCGGCGCAGGCTGCAACAGCAACGCCGGCTCGCTTCGCCCGGCGTATGGCACCGTCTCATGGGTGGCGTTCCGGCAACCGGTCTGGTTCGATCGATTGCCTGGTGTGTGGCGGCAGTCTTGCTGGTGCTCGCCATCGCACGCCCGCAGTGGGGTGAACTCCCGGCCGAAGAAACGGTTCGCACGAGGGATCTTGTGATCGCTCTTGACGTGTCCGACTCGATGCTGTGCGAGGATCTCCGACCCTCCCGCCTGAGCCGTAGCATCGAAAGCCTCACGCGCCTCCTGCCCCAGCTCGAGGGCAACAGAGTGGCGGTTGTGGTATTTGCGGGCGACGCCTATTCTCTGGTTCCGCTGACCACCGATCTCGGCGCGGTGGCGGTCTTTCTCGACGGTGTGAGTCCGGGGATGGTGGCGCTGCCAGGCTCCAACATACAGCGGTCCGTCGAGGGTGCCCTGAAGCTCCTTCCACCTGAAGGCGAAGGACGCGTGATGCTGCTCTTCACGGATGGCGAGAACCTGCAGGGTGACGTGGATGCCGCGACGACCGCCCTGTCCGAAGCCGGAGTGGGCCTCCTCGGCGTCGTGGCGGGCACCGAGCAGGGTGGACCGATTCCGGAGCACGACGAACGCGGTGCGGTGCACTACAAACGTGATCAGAACGGTCAGCCGGTGGTGACCCGCGCCCATCCCGAAGTTCTCGCCGGCATCGCCGATACGGTCGGCGGTGAGGTTGTGAGCCTCGGCGATCCCGAGGTCGTGCGCAAGATTGCGGAGGCAGTCGAGCGGCTGCGCACCCGCGAGATCGACGAGACGCGCAACGTGCGCCGGGTGGAGCGCTTCCCGTTGTTCCTGGTGGTGGCGGCGGCGCTCCTCACCCTGGGGTTCGCTCTCCCGCCGTGGCGGCGATTGGCGGTGGCGACTCTGGTCCTGTTGACCTTCGTGCCGACAGTCAACGCCCAGGACGCTTCGCCGGCGGCTTCGGCACCGCGGGCACAGGCTCCGGCCGCCGCCCAGCCGCAGTCGGCGGAGCCCCTCCCCCCGGCCTCCTGGTGGCAGCGGCTGGTGCCGGGTGGCAGCCGGCGCCTGGCGCGGCGAGGCGTTTCGAAATGGCGTCATCAGGACCTGGAAGGTGCGACCGCGTCGTTTGCCGGAGCGGCCGAGCTCGATCCCGAGCGACCTGAGAGACTCTATGACCTCGGTACGGCACTCGCCGCCGGGGGCAGGCTCGAAAACGCGATTCCGTTGCTGGAAAGTGCGGACAAGGGAGGCGTTCCGGGGGCGGCCTACAACTCGGGTACCGGCGCGCTCGTACAGTCGCAGCCGGACATTGCCCTCGATTGGCTGCGGCGGGCGATGCTGGCGGACCCTGACGACCTCCAGGCAAAGCACAACTATGAGCTGGCCCTGAAGATGCGCGACCAGCAACAACAACAGCAGCAGCAGCAACAACAGCAACAGCAGGACGAGCAACAGGACGAGCAGCAGGAACAGCAGCAACAGGAGAACGAGCAGCAGCAGCCAACTCCGACACCGTCGGCAGGTCAGGGCGCTGCGCCGACGCCGACACCCAACCCGAACCAGCCGCTCTATGCCGCGCTCGAGCGAGCGGAAGCCGAAGCGCGAGAGGCCCTTCGCTCACCAACGCCACAGGCAGGCAAGGTGGAGAAGGATTGGTGAGAGCACGTTCCCTTGCCGTGATCGCCATTCTGGTGGCCGGTGTGACGGCGGCTTCTGCAGCCGAACCAAGCCTCGAGGTTCACCTGGACCCCCGCAGGATCGGAATCGAGGATGCAACTCTGTTGGTGGTGCGTATTCTTGAGCCGGAAGGAACGCCCGAGGTCGATCTCGGACCCCTCGAGAACCTGGAGGTGGTTTCCGGCCCGTCGACCAAGACCGAGTTCTCGTGGATCAACGGTGCTGCCAGCCGTGCCATGAGTTTCAGCTATGTCTTGCGAGCGCTGGAGGTCGGGGAAGGCACAGTCGGACCGGTGACCGTGAGGGTCGATGGCACCGAGCTCAGCTCGGAAGTCCTCAAGGCCGAGGTCGTGCCCGGCAGTGTCGTTCCGCAACAGCCGAGCAGACGTCGGTCGGCGTTCCCATTCGACCCCTTCGAAGACCTCGTTCCGCGTCGTCGGCCGACGAGCTCCGCCCGGGTCGTTCTCAGACAGCTCGTGTCCGATCGGCAGATTGCGCTCGGTGAGCCGGTCAACGCCACCATCGTCCTCGACACGACCGCGGGCGGGGTGGACGGTTTCGAGTGGGTGTCGCCTCCTTCGTACCCCGGCTGGTGGGCGCAGAGGGTTGAGCCGCCCGAGCGGGTGACTGGCGAGGTTGTCGAGGTCGAGGGCGTCCGATTCAACCGTTTTGTGGTCTCGCGACATGTTCTGGTTCCTCTCAAGACCGGTCAGTTGGAAATTCCCGAGGTCGGTGCGCGAATCGGTATTCGAACCGCGAGCCTTTTTGCCCCGCAGCAAGTCGTCGAGCGAAATACCCAGATGATTCCGGTCGAGGTGTTGCCGAGGCCGAGGCCGCCGGAGGGTTTCTCCGGCGCGGTCGGGAATCTCCGTTATCGGGCGAAGTTGGAGCCCGAGCACATCGATTTTGGCGAATCAACGGTGCTCACTATCGAGCTCTCGGGGAACGGCAATCTCCCTCTGGTTGAGCCACCGGCGCTCTGGCCGACGTGTCCGGATTGTGAGAGCTACCCTCCCGAGGAAGAGAGCGACGTCACAGTGGACGCCAGCGGAATCCACGGCAGCCGTTCCTGGCAAATGACTCTGGTACCGCGGAGCGCGGGCGAGGTCGATATCCAGCCGGTGATCCTCGCCGTGTACGACCCGGCCGCAGGCCACTATCGCAGCCACTCCCTGGGTCCTCTCAAGCTGCAGGTCGAGCCACCGCCGGCGACACCAACGCCTCCGGTGGTCGAGGCAACACCAATCCGTGAACGGGAGGCGACGAACGAGGTCGTCTTTTCTTCTCGCGACACCGAGGAAGGTGTGCCGTTGTGGGTATGGATTGTCGGCGCGCTGGCAGCGGGCGTTCTCTTGGGGGGCGTCGTGCCGGTCGTGATCGCACGGCGGAAGAAGGGCGCGCTTCCACCTCGCCGGGACGGCGAAAGCCCCGCGGAACGTGCTCGCGAGCTTCAGGTGGCGTTGGAGAGGTGGTGGATGGATGCTCGGGCCCACGCGAAGGGGCGTGCTCTCGAGGAAGAAATGCGCCAGCTGCGACAGGAGCTCGAAGCGATCAGGTTCGCGCCCGGGAGGGCCGACCACACGGAGACGGTGATCGAGCTCGAAGAGAAGCTGCAACGGCTGATGCGTCGCGTGATACGATGATTTTGTGGGCGCACCAGAGGTCTACAGCCTGCCCCTGGGTGATCTCGAACCCTTCCTAGATCGTAAGCGCTACTCGGCGTTTGCGATGTCACAGCTGCAGCTGCCTTCCTTTCTCGGCGAGATTCTGAGGAAAGCCAACGACTTCGTGCCGTCAGAGGCGGGATCGATCCTGATGGATCGACCGGTGGAAAGGGGGGACACTCCCTCCGAGATCCAGCTCTACTTCCTGGCTGCGTTCGGGCCTTCGAGCGCCGCCCTGCTCGGCAAGAGCTTGCGCGCCGACCGGGGCGTTGTCGGCCACGTCTACCGAACCGGTGAGCCGTACGTCATGGCGGATCCCGAAAGCGATCCGAATTTCTACTCCAAGTTCGACGAGGACCACGAGTTCGAGACATCCGGCGTGGTTGCTGTTCCGGTGCGCATCGAGCGCGCGGTGTGTGGCGTGCTCGAGCTGCTCAATCGATCGGATGGCGAGCGCTACACCGAACGCAACATGAGGATGCTCGAAATATTCGCCCGTTACACGTCGATTTCGATCGAGAATCTCCTCGACGCGCAACGGGCGACCGAAATGGCGCGCCGCGACGACCTCACCGGGCTCTACAATGATCGGTTCTTTCACCATCGGCTGAGTGAAGATCTGATTCGAGCGGATGTGACCCGCTCGACGGTGGCCCTGCTGTTCCTCGACATCGATGACTTCAAGTCTGTCAACGACACCCATGGCCACCTGGCGGGTTCCCAGGTGCTCAAAGAGTTCGGCTGGCTGCTGACCCGGGCGGTGATCGACGAAAAGGCGACCCTCGCGAGATACGGTGGTGACGAGTTCGTGGTCATCCTCCCCGATCACGATCTCGAAGCGGCGTGCAGCGTGGCGAATAACATCCAGAGTGAGCTTGCCGCCACCAAGTTCCTTCAGGGCTCGTTTTCGTGGTCGGAAGGCCCCGTCTATTGGAGGCGCCCTCTGACGAGCTCGATCGGAATCGCAGTCTATCCGCATCATCTGCCTCGGCAGGGCACGACCGACATGAAGAAGAATTTGCTCCTTCGCGCGGCCGATCTCGCCATGTACCGGGGCAAGGAAGACGGCAAGAACCAGATTCGCATCGCGGATTGAAATTCGATCCCGATCCCGATCCCGATCCCGACGCCGCCCACCCACCCACGGTAAGACGGCGCCCCCCTGTCCCCCACCACGGCTGGACGGCTCGACGGGTTCCGCCGGCCAACAACCCACGGCCATCAGGCACCTACGGAAGAGAAGCCAGAATCAATGGTCAACCGTGTTGCCGTCCTGCCGTCTTGCCGTTTTGCCGTCGGGCCGTCAGGCCGTCAGGCCGGAGGGCCCTTCTTCCGCGTCAAAATGGCAGAAACCCGTTCCCAGCAACGGCCGTATTTCGACGGTAGATGCCCGTGCGAAGCGAAAATCTCTGAATTTCGGGTCGATTCGGGTATTTTTCTGAGAAAATGCTGCCAATCGGAAACTTGGCAGGACTTTTGCTGTTGTACATCGGGACGATGCGGTCGCGCCTGAGCGCGCCGGCATTGCGTGGAGGTTATCGAATGAAAAACGATGTCCAGAAAGTCTTCTCACTCGCGGCGGTGATCGTCGCTGCGATCCTGTTCGGGATGGTCCTTTCCGGGGGGCTCGACGTGACTCCGAGGGTCGAAGCTGACCTGTCGGACCCGGTGCCGGCTGCAGCCTCGACCGGAATGCCTCTGCCGGACTTCGCGACCCTCGCGGAACACGTCGTACCGTCCGTCGTATCCGTCTACTCGGACGAGGTGCGGGACTCGTCAGAGGACCAGCGCGGTATGCCGAACGACCCCTTCCACTTTTTCTTCGGGCCGCGCGATGACGGGCGGCGGAATGTGGATCCGCCGGTCCGCCGTTCGTCGGGCTCCGGCTTTTTCATCACCTCGTCGGGGGAGATCATCACCAATAATCACGTCATCGAGGATGCCGACAAGATCCGGGTACGCCTCGCGGACGACGTCGAGTATCGGGTTGAGGTCGTCGGCAAGGACCCGGCCACCGACCTCGCGCTTCTTCGGGTGATCAATCCGGACCGCGACTTCGACCACCTTTCGCTCGGCGACTCAAGCGCTGTCCGTGTCGGTGAGTGGGTGATGGCCGCGGGCAATCCCCTCGAAATGGAGCACACGGTAACCGTTGGTGTGGTTTCGGCCAAGGGGCGGGCACTCGGGCTCTCAGCCGAGTCGAGCTCCTTCGAGAACTTCATCCAGACCGATGCTGCGATCAACTTCGGCAACTCCGGCGGTCCGCTGGTCAACCTTCACGGCAACGTCGTGGGCATCAATACGGCGATCAACGCTGCCGGCCAGAACATCGGGTTTGCGATACCCGTCGACGTGGCCCGCCGAATCCTGCCGCAGCTCCGCGAGCGCGGGCGGGTCGTGCGCGGCTACATGGGTGTGGCAATCCAAAATCTCGAGCCCGGCGAGGCTGAAGCCTTCGGGCTCGACAACAATGATGGCGCCCTCGTGGAGTCCGTAGTGCCGGACCACGCGGCCGACAAGGCCGGAGTACGGCACGGCGACGTGATTGTCTCGGTGAACGGCGAGCCGGTGAAGAACACCCGCCAGCTCATTGACACCGTCTCGGCCCTTCCACCCGGCACGGCTGTCGAGCTCGGTGTGATCCGAAACGGCAAACCTGAGAAATTCAAGGTGGTTCTCGAAGAGCGCGACAGCGGCACCTCCGGTGAGGAACCTGACGATGAATCCAGTGGAGAAGGCACGGTCTTCGAGAGAGTCGGAGTGACCGTTTCCGCGCTGGATCCGATGGTGCGGCGGAATTTCCGGATCGAAGAGGATATCAACGGTGTGGTCGTAACCCGAGTTCGCCCGTTATCACCTGCCGGCGAGGAAGGCATGACGCCCGGGCTGGTCATCACGGAGGCCAACGGCGAGCCGGTCGACAGCCCTGCGGATCTGGGTAAGGTCGTCGAGCAGGTCGATGCGGGAGGCTATGTGCGTCTGTACGTCTATAGCCCGAGAGCCGACGTCTATCGGTTCGTGATTCTGCAGCTCGAGCAGTGACATCGACCTCATGAAGAAAAAAGGCGCACCTTCGGGTGCGCCTTTTCTTTGAAGGTCAGACGGCCGGACGGCTAATTCGTGCCCTTCGGGGATACCTCGGCTGCCCCGTCCGGCGGGTCGGGAATCGGGCCGAATGTATTTTCGTACATTTGAACGTTGTGGTTCAGAGCCCGCAACAACTGTTTCGCCTGAAAGGGGTTCATGATGATGCGCGCTACCACCGGAATGTCCTCGCGCCCCGGCAGCGTACGGCCGAAATCGAGCAGGACTTCGGAGTAGTTGTGGGCGATGCTGACAAAGTTGGAGTAGTGACCGAGACCTACCTCGGCGGTCAGCGTAAGCTTGGGTGTTTTCGGGATCTTGGGCGTTTCGTCGCTCATGATGGCCTCCTCCAGCTGGGTCGGTGTAAGCACGGTAACACGTTGTCAAACGAGAAGCGCATGCCGTGTCGACGACACCGGTGCCACCTTCACAATTGTCCGTATCGATCTGCCGACCCGAACGCGCTGGTGAAATTTGTGAAAGTGGCACCTGTCTCGATTCTTTGAGGATACGTGGTGACCTTGGTGTTTTCGTGGTTCAGAAGGGTGGGTGGACGCGGCATTCGGAATTCGGCTTCAGGCATCTGCAAGCACGTGGCACAATCGTCCAGTGAATCGCGAGGACGAGATTCTGGTGCTCTTCCGAGCGGCGGCGAATGACCGTGAACACGGTGCGATGGAGATCGAGAGGTCTCTTGTTCGCGGCCTGCTCGAAAGTGGGTGCAGGATTCGCCTGGATGCCCTCCACAAGGGTTTGCAGATGCTTGCCGAGGGACAGCCGGCGATGGCCAATCTACGCTCGATGGCGGCATGGATGGCGGCAGTCGAAAGCCCCGCCTCGTGCATGGCCCGGCTTACTCGCCGTGCGGCCGTTCTCGAGGAGCTCCCCGACCGTTTCTCAGCCAACGCCTGGCCTCTCGTCGCGAACCGACGGATGGCGGTAACGATCTCCCGGTCGTCCGCGGTGGCCGCTGTGGTGGAGGGGGCGTGGCAGCGTGGCTGGCAGGGATCGGTAGTTGTGCTCGACGGGACCGCAGCGGGACGGGGAGCCGAGCAGGCCGAGCGGCTGGCCGCGTCGGGAACAGCCGTCGCTCGGCCCGACGCGGCCGCGACCGAGTTGCTCGATCGTGACGCTGTGGTCGTGCTGGTCGGTGCCGACGCGGTTGGGCAAACACGATTCGTCAACGCAACCGGGACCGCGGCTCTCCTCGAGGCGGCCCGTACCCGAAGCGTGGAGACGGTGCTGGTTGCTGATACCGGCAAGGTGGTGGAGGAAGGGGTGGTCGACGAGATTGTCGCGCGTTCTCCGCGTCACCGGGAGGCCCCCGATCGCGAGTGGCCAATCTTCGAGGCGGTCCCGCTCGCTCTGGTGTCCGTTCGCGTCACGGAATAGCGGTCGGCAATCTGCCATCAGGCATCGACAGTTGGATTCCTGCAGGTATTGATAGCCGATGGCAGCTGATTGCTTCGCGCTCTTGTGCTAAAGTACTCGCCGTGAAAGTTTTGCGACGACTGCTGTTGATCGTTTGCCTGGTGTTCCTGACGTCGTTGTCGTCGTCTGCCCCGGCGCCGATAATGGCGCCGATCGACGACCTGGAGGGCAGCGCCAAGCTCGAGGCGCTGATCGAAAGGGTCGTCGAGCGCCAGCGCGCTCTGCAGACCCTCGAGGCAGAGTTCGTGCAGCTCAAAAAGAGCTCTCTGCTGCTTGACGCGGTGGAGTCGACCGGGGTCTTCCTCTTCCGTGCTCCGGATCTGGTTCGCTGGGACTATCAACAGCCGGATCAGATGGTGGTGCTGTTCTCCGAGGATACGGTGACGACCTATCACCCCTTGCAGGCTCGCGCCGAGCGCATCAAGGTGTCGGGGAAACAGCGCCGCTTCGTGAGGGTACTGGCCGGCACCCAGCCGCTTGATGATCTGACCTCACACTTCAGCATTACTCTCGATGACCCGGGTGGGCATGCTCGCTATCTGCTGACTCTGCGCCCGGTCGGAAACATGCTTTCGAAGAAGCTGCAATCGGTGGAGATCGAAGTCGATCGGGACCTTTTTCTGCCGGTGGTGATCGAGTACAACGAGGTTGACGGTGACAGCACCCGCTACGAGTTCAAGGATCTGATGATCAATACGGAGATCGAGGATTCGCGCTTTGACCTCGAACTTGGCGCCGACGTGAAGCTGGAAACCATCGACGCCTCGACCGGCGTCGGCTGATACCGACGCCGGGGTCGGCTCACACTCCTGTATGTTGCCCTTTGCCCTTGTCGCTGAGGACCCCGGAAGCTCTGCTCGAGCGGCCGAACTGACGACGCCACACGGGGTCGTGCAGACACCGGCCTTCATGCCTGTTGGCACCGCTGGCACGGTCAAGGGTATGGCGGCCTGGGAACTCGAACGTCTCGGCCCGGAGATGATCCTCGGGAACACCTACCATCTCCTGCTGCGGCCCGGCCTCGAACGCATCCAACGCCTCGGCGGGCTGCATCGATTGATGGCCTGGTCGGGTCCGATTCTCACCGATTCCGGAGGGTTCCAGGTCTTTTCATTGGCCAAACGGTGCACGATGGATGCCGATGGGGTGACCTTCAGGTCGCACATCGACGGCAGCGAGCACCGCCTGACACCGGAAAACGTCATCGAGACCCAGGCGGGTCTCGGTGTCGATATCGCGATGGTGCTCGATGAGTGCCTCCCGTATCCGGTCGAACACCAGCGGGCACAGACGTCGACGATGACCAGTATTGACTGGGCGCTGCGGGGCCTCGACCGTGCGAAAAAGATCCGCAGTGGTGGCAGGAGGTGGAAGGGCGGCGTGTTTGCGATCCAGCAGGGTTCGCTCGACGCCGAGCTCCGTCGCCGGTCGAGCGAAGATCTGGCGGCGGCCGATTTCGATGGTTTCGCCATCGGGGGCCTGGCCGTCGGCGAGCCGCCGGAGGCGCTGCACGATGGGGTGGCCATGGCAGCCCCGATGCTCCCAGCGGGCCACCCGCGGTATCTGATGGGTGTTGGCTACCCGGAGGACGTGGTGCACGCGGTCGCGTGTGGGGTAGACCTCTTCGATTGCGTGCTGCCGACGCGGTCGGCGAGGACCGGCAAGGTCTTTACCTCGACCGGGGATCTGGTGATCAAAAACGCGCGCTACGCCGACGACACTCAGCCGCTCGACGAAAGCTGTTCCTGCCCGACATGCGGTGCTTACTCCCGTGCTGCCCTGCGCCATCTATTCGTCGCCAACGAGGTCACCTCGGTGGTCCTGTTGACGATGCACAATTTGTGGTACTACATGAACTTGATGCGCGAGGCTCGGGAAGCTATCATGACGGGCCGTTACGCGCGGTTTCGCGCCCGGGTAGAGAGCAGTCGCGGCTCCGTGAGAGGGCGTGAAGTGTCCACTGAAATGTGAGGTGAATCATGGAAGGTGGAGCCGGGGGAGGTCCCCTGTCAATGATGATGATGTTCGCCCTGATTTTCGGGGTTTTCTATTTCCTCGTCATCATGCCGGCCAAGAAACAGCAGAAACAGAAAGACGCCATGGTCGCGGCCCTCAAGAAGGGCGACAAGGTCGTGACGTCGGGCGGGATCTACGGCACTGTGGCTGCCGTCGAGGATCAAACTGTACTGCTCAAGATTGCTGAAAACACCAAAATCCGGATCTCCAAGTCCGCGATCGGCGGTCCGGTTGGCTCGGAAGAAGTTTCTTCCTGAAGCGGAGGCGAGTGTGGACTCGAAAATTTTGTGGCGAGTTGTACTGATCGTAGCGGTCGTGGGGCTGAGTCTCTGGTCGCTGTATCCGCCGGGGGAGAAGATCAACTATGGTCTTGACCTTTCCGGGGGTATTCACCTGGTGCTCCAGGTTCAAACCGACGATGCCATCAAGGCAGAGCTCGATGACGCGTCTCAGCGGCTGGTGAGCCGCGCGCGGGATGAGAACATCCAACTCACCCAGGGCGAGAGCAACATCGAGGACCTGAGCTTCACCGTCCGTGTGCCGGCCGACACGGACCCATCCGCCCTGCGCGAGGTGGCGGACAACTGGGTTCCGGGCTACACGGTGAGGCCCGGAGCCGGCACCTGGACGTTTCAGCTTCCCCCGAACATGGACAAAACGGTCCGCGACATGGCGGTCCGCTCGTCCCTGGAGACCATCTGGAATCGTGTCGATCAGTTCGGCGTGGCCGAGCCGGTCATTCAGCGGCAGGGCCTGGACAGCGATCGTATCCTCGTCCAGCTGCCGGGAGTGGATGACCCTGCGAGGGTCAAGGACCTGATCTCCTCGACCGCGTTCCTGGAGTTCCAGGAGGTAGTTGCCGGCCCGGCGCCGGATCGCCAAAGCCTCCTCTCCTCGATTGGCGGAACTGTGCCGTCCGACTCCGAAATATTGCCAGGAGACCGCCGCGGGCTCGACGGCACGGTGCTCGGAGTCGAGTACTACCTGCTCAAGAAGGCAGCGATCATTTCAGGGCAAGAGCTGCGATCGGCCCGGCGGAGCCAGGACGAGTATGGCCAGCCGGTGGTCAACTTCGCGACCCAGCCACACGCAGCGGAGAAGTTCGGCCAGTACACAGGCTCGCACATCGGTACCCGCATGGCGATTGTCCTCGACGAAAAAGTCATTTCGGCGCCGACAATCGAGTCGAGGATTCCGGGTGACGGCCGGATCACGGGCAGCTTCACGATCGAGGACGCGGAAGATCTTGCATTGAAGCTGCGCGCGGGCGCCTTGCCCGCGACCATCGTTTACCTCGAGGAGCGAACCGTGGGGCCATCGCTGGGGCGTGACTCGGTTGTGCGCGGCGTTCGCGCGGCGGTCGCTGGCCTGCTCATAGTCATGGCCTTCATGCTTGTCTACTACCGGCTCTCAGGTCTCAACGCCAACGTCGCCCTGATCCTCAACCTCATCATTCTGCTCGGGGCGATGGCCTACTTTGGTGCCACGCTGACTCTGCCGGGTATCGCCGGCGTGATCCTCACGATCGGCATGGCGGTAGACGCCAACGTTCTGATCTTCGAGCGAATCCGAGAGGAGCTTCAGGTCGGCAAGACCGTACGGGCGGCGATTGACACCGGCTTCGCCCGCGCCTTCGGTACCATTCTCGATGCCAATCTGACGACTCTGATTGCCGCTCTTTTCCTGTTCAATTTCGGCACCGGGCCCGTCAAGGGTTTCGCGGTGACTCTCTCGATTGGCATTCTTGCGAGCGTCTTTACGGCCGTCTTTGTGTCCCGAACCATATTCATGATGGTGCTCTCGGGTCGCGAACGCGTCGAGAGCCTCAGCATCTGATTGGATTGATCCATGCGCATCATCGGTGACACCAACATTCCGTTTCTCTCATATCGAAAGATTGCCCTGACGCTGTCCGGGTTGGCGATCATCGCCGGCCTGGCTTACCAGTTTCTCGGACCCGGGCTCAACCTCGGCATCGATTTCGTAGGCGGTACCCAGGTCATGCTCAAGTTCCACGAGCAACCCGAACTCGGGGCCCTGCGAGAGTCGATCTCGGAACTGGCCGTTGGCACGCCGCTCATTCAGCGGTTCGACGAGGCCGAAAAGCACGAGATCCTGATTCGTGTGGAAAATCCCGAGGGCGAGGAGGGTGACTTCACCGCCCCGATCCTCGAGATTATGAACGACGATTACAACCGGGATCTCGGGAACAAGTTCGACCTCAACACGAGGGGATCGTTGGATCTCCTCGGCTTGCTCGTGGCGGCCGACCCGGACGGTGTGGGCGGCGATTTCGAGGGCCGCGAGGCCTATTATCAGCCGATGGCCGAGGCGGTGCTCGACTACCGAAAAACCAATGGCATCTTTGGCTCGCTCGATGAGCTCGCGAACGTGGAAGAGTTGAGCGATGCAGCGAGAGCGCATCTCGAGAATGTGGCCGCGGTCGGCGCATTCGCACTGCTCGGAGCCGACAGCGTTGGGCCGGCAGTTGGCGCCGATCTGCAGAAAAAGGCGATGCTCGCAATCGGCTTCTCACTCGTCGGAATGCTCATCTACATCTGGATAAGGTTCCAACTGCCCTACGCGGTCGGCGCGGTGGTGGCTCTGTTTCACGATGTGCTCATCACCCTTACAGCCATCGCAATAACTCATCGCGAGATCAACCTGCCGACGGTCGCAGCTCTCTTGACTCTTGTCGGCTATTCCGTGAACGACACTGTGGTGGTCTTCGATCGGGTGCGAGAGAACCTGAGGTTGCGACGCGGGGAGGATCTCGAGTCCCTGATGAATCTGTCGATCAATCAGACCCTCTCACGCACCCTCATCACCTCCGGCACGACCCTGGTCGTGGTGTTGAGCCTCTACATCTTTGGTGGAGACGTGATCAACACCTTTGCATTCGTCCTCCTCGTCGGCATTCTCGTCGGAACCTACTCGTCGATATTCGTCGCCTCGCCGGCGGCCTTGGGGATGAACAAGCTCCTGACCGCGCGTCGGGAGCGGAAGCGGGCGAGAGGACGCAGATAGAACGAATGCGGAATGAGGAATTCGGAATGAGGAATTCCCACCCGCCCAACCCCGCGGACATCCATTGTGAGCGTGGGGTAGGGCGGGAAATCCAATATCCAGAATCCAAGATCTGAAATCTACCCGTTCGACCGGTCGACCACGGTCCTTCCACCAACCCCTGCTGCGCCAGGCACCGGGAACGACCTGATTTCGGAGTTTTCTTGACCCGAAGGATAAAATAGATGGATGGATGGCGGGTTTGCGACTGCGCGAGTCGAGGAGAAGATCCGCATCGAGGACATCCTCGACCGAATGGAGGAGTATCGTCCCGATCTGGATGAGGACCTGCTCCGCCACGCGTACGTCTTCGCCGCCAATCGGCATCATGGCCAGGTGCGGCGCTCCGGCGAGCCCTACCTGACGCATCCTCTGACCGTAGCGTGGATTCTCGCCGGCATGGAGCTCGACGAGGAAACGGTGGCTGCAGGGCTGCTCCACGATCTCCTGGAAGACACCGAAACGACGATCGAGGAGATCGAAGTCGAGTTCGGAGCCGAGGTCGGCCGGTTGGTCACGGCGCTGACCAAGATCGCCGATTTCGAGTCAAGCTACTCGAGCCGTGAAGCGACCGAGGCCGAGAACTTCCGTCGCCTGCTTCTCGCGTCGGTCGACGATCTGCGCGTCATTCTGATCAAGCTGGCTGACCGGTTGCACAATATGCGGACGCTGGGCTTTCTGCGTCGCGATCGACAGATCGCGATCGCGCGGGAGACCCTCGAAATATTCGCGCCGATTGCCAACCGCCTCGGTATCGGCAGCATCAAGACGGAAATGGAAGATCTCTGTTTTCGGTACCTGCATCCCAAGGAAGCGGAAAAGCTGAACAAGGAGATCGAGGAGCGCAAGGATGCCGCTGACCGCTGGTTTACGGAGATTCAGGGTGTGCTGGATCACCTGCTGGAGGAAAATGGCATTGACGGCAGTATCGACGGGCGGATCAAACATCTCTATTCGATCTTCGAGAAGCTCAAACGGCAGGGGATCGACGTTGCGAATGTGTTCGATTTCCTCGCCTTCAGAATCATCGTGTCGACGGTTGCCGACTGTTATGCGGCTCTCGGGCTGATCCACCAACAGTGGCCACCGGTGCCCGGACGCCTCAAGGATCACATCGCCATCCCCAAGCCGAACGCCTACCAGTCACTCCACACCACCGTGGTTGGCCCGGAGGGCCATCCCTTCGAGATCCAGATTCGGACCGACGAAATGCACAAGATCGCGGAGTACGGTATCGCCGCGCATTGGAGCTACAAGGAAAAGGGGTCACACGCGCCGGCAGAGGACTCACGCGTCGCCTGGCTGCGGTCGGTGCTCGACAATTCCGAAGGGACGTCGCCGCGCGAGTTCATCGATTCCCTCAAAGTCGATCTCTATCCGGACGAGGTGTACAGCTTCACGCCTCGCGGCGATGTGTTTTCCTTTCCACGCGGCGCCACCATCCTCGACTTCGCCTATCGCGTCCACACCCAGGTCGGCCACACCTGTGTCGGTGGGAGGGTCAACGGCCGCTGGGTTCCGCTCAAGACCGAAATCGTGAATGGCGACATTGTTGAAATCACGACCTCGAATCGCCAACGACCGCATCACGATTGGCTCAACATTGTTGCCACCAACCGAGCCCGTTCGAAGATTCGCGCGTGGCTCAAACGAGAGGAGAAAGTTCGCGCACTCGAGGTTGGTCGCAAGCTCGTCGATCGTGAGCTCCGCAAATTTGGCTCCTCCCTGCGATCGGTGAGTGGGAGCGAGGAGTTCCGGGAGCTGCTTCAAACCGGCTCGTACGCGAATGAGGATGACCTGATCGCTGCGATCGGTTTCGGCAAGGTTCCGGTCAACAGCCTCACAGCGGCCTTTCGCAAGGAGGACGAACCGTCGGCGGAGTCCGAAGCGCCGGCGCCGAAGAGAAAGTCTGTCGCGGCCGCCAAGAGCGACCACGCCCTCGAGGTTTCCGGCGATGCCGATTTCCTGGTGTATCTGGCGAAATGCTGCAAACCGCTCCCCGGCGAGGAGATCGTCGGTTTTGTGACCAGGGGCAAGGGAGTCGCCGTGCATGCGCGTGACTGCCCCAACGTTCGCAACCTTCTCTATCATCCGGAGCGCGAAATCGAGGTGCAGTGGGCGCCGAGCTCGGCGGCCTCGAAGGCTCCGAAGTCCCAGGTCGATGTCGACATGTCGTTCAACGACAGCTCGGGAATGCTGGCCTCGATCTCACAGGCCATTTCGTCCGAAGGCAGCGATATCCTCAGCTGCCGACTTCGCACCGAGCCCAACGACACGGGCTTCGCCGCCATGACTATCGTCGTCCACGACGCCGACCAGCTCACCCGTATCCTGAGCCGTCTTCAGGGCCTGAAAGGGATGCTGCGGGTCGAGCGACGCGGCCAGGCTGGAGCGGCCTCATGACCGCGCGAGTGCTGTCGGAGCTAAATGCGGGGGGCTTTGGTGACCTTGCCCGAACGGATACAGCGGGTGCAGACCTTGATGTACTTCGGGCTGCCATCCACCATCGCGCGCACTCTCTGGATGTTGGGTTTCCATCTCCGCTTGGTCAGGTTGTGAGCGTGGGAGATGTTGTTTCCGGTCATCGGGCCTTTGCCGCAGATTTCACATCGCTGCGCCATACTGAAAGTCCTCCTCGAGGTCCCCACGCGGGGGTTGAATTACATACCACAGGTGGCTCTGTTTTTCAAGTACGGACGTCTCTCTTGTACCCATATTTTTGTCATCAGAAGCTCCGAAGAGCGCACTCAGAGGCGAAATGAAGGGGGGTATTTCGTTGTCGAATAGCGATTGGTCGGACGCGATATTTCGGCTTCTGGTCGAGGAATTGTGTGCCGAAATAGTGGGTCGGCCGAGCGCTTGGAATTCATCAAACCGTGTCTCGAACTCTCACCGGCAATTTCGTGTGAGTACCGGTGGAGTATGTTGTAGATCACTCGAAGCCTTTTTTGGTGTGATCCATATTCTTGACCTTAGAGGGACCTTTTGTTACCTTCAAAGTAGAGGGGTTTATGATCCTGTCCAGAAAAACTTCTGCGATTAAGGTGTAAGCCGTGTTTGGAAAGACAAAAAAACAAGTCGTCGGTTGTGATGTCGGATCATCCGCGATCAAGATTGTAGAGTTGAAGCCACTGAAAAGCGGCGAATTTCAACTTCTCCATGCGGCAATCGCAGATCTCTCGCCGGAAGCGATTGTCGATGGGGCGATAATGGACTCGTCACTTGTTGTTGAGGCATTGTCGCGATTGATTTCCGAAAACAATATCAAGAATCCGAATTTCGGTGGCTCATTGTCGGGCCATTCCGTGATCATCAAAAAAATACAACTTCCGTCGATGACGGACGCCGAGCTCGCAGAGTCGATTCAGTGGGAGGCCGAGCAGTACATCCCGTTCGACATTAATGATGTGAATCTCGACTACGTGGTCCTCAAATCTGAAGCGGCCGACACGATGGACGTGCTGTTGGTGGCGGTGAAAAAGGATCGCATCGCGGACTACACGTCGGTCATCGTTCAAGCGGGCAAGGATCCGGTGCTGGTCGATGTGGACGTCTTTGCACTGCAGAACGCGTTCGAGGCCAACTATGATCTGGATCCCGAGGCGATCGCACTGGTCAACATCGGCGCGTCGGTGATGAACATCAACGTGCTCTATCACGGGAATTCGATCTTTTGGCGGGATGTGGCCTTCGGGGGGAACCAGTACACCGAAGCCATTCAACGGGAACTGAGCCTGTCCCGAGAGGACGCCGAGCGCCTGAAGCTCGGCGAGAAGGTCGGAGAAAATACTCTTCAGCAGGTGCTCAGCGTGCTCAACAGCGTGTCCGAGGATCTGACCGCAGAGCTTCAGAAGACGATCGATTTCTTTGTTGCCACCTCATCGGTCGATCACATCGATCGTGTGGTGCTCGCGGGCGGAAGTGCTCAGATCGTCAGTCTCGACGAGGTGATCCGAGAGCGCTTTCAGGTCGCCGTCGAAGTCATGAACCCGTTCCGGAACATCCGCTACAGCGAGTCCGACTTCGATCCCGAGTGGATCAACCGACACGCTCCGGCGATGGCGGTGGCGGTGGGCCTCGCGGTGCGCAGGGTCGGAGAGTGACGCGATGATCAAGATCAATCTGGTAGCGGAGACTCCGGCAGCGGCGACCACCAAAACCGAGCGCCCGCAGTTTTCGCTGGGCGCCAAGCAGGGCGACATCATTCTCTTGATCGTGCTGGCCGTCGCCTTGATCGTGGTCGGCACCCAGTGGTACCTCCTGAGCCACAACCGGTCCGAGCTTCAAGAGGTCGAGCGTCAGCGTCGGAAGGAACGCGACGAGTTGCTGGTCTACATCAAGAGGGTAGAAGAGCTCGAGGCCAAGCGCGACGCACTGCGACACAAGATCAATGTGATCAATGAACTGAAGCGCAATCAGCAGGGTCCGGTTCGGATCCTGGATGAGGTGTCGCGCGCCCTGCCCGAGCTCGTTTGGCTGACTCAGCTGACGCTCAAGGGGAACAATGTCGAACTGAGGGGTACCGCGATGGATGAGAACGCGGTCGCAAACTACATATCGAACCTCGAAGCGTCGCCGTTCTTCGACGAGCCGAACCTCAGGAACATGGCTCGAGGGCGGGGTGATACCTTCAGTTTTGGTCTGAATTTCAACTTTGACAATTCTCCGCCGGAAATCGAGGCGGCCGAGGGCTCGCAAGCCGCGAGCTCCGGTCAATGAGGACGGGGGTCATACAGCCATGGCGATAGATCTCAACTCCAAGCCCTGGTACGTGGCGGCCATCGTCGGTCTGGTCCTCGGTGTCGCGATGTACGTTGTCATGAACATATACGTGTTCAAGGACATCCGCACTGACATCGAGCGTCTCGAGGCCAATATCGATCAGCTCGAGCGTGAGATCGAGAAGGGCCGTGCGGCGAAAGCCGACCTGCCGCGCCTCGAAGAGGACATCCGCAACTACGAAATCGAGCTCGAGCGTCTGCGCAGGATTCTGCCAACCAAACGCGAGACCGACAACCTGATCAAACGTGCCAAGCAGCTGACCGAGCAGGGACGTTTCCGCCTGACCCGTTTCACGCCCGGGAACTTCGAGGAACGTGACTTCTATATGGAGTGGCCGATCCGGGTGGGTCTCGATGGTACCTATCACGAGCTCGGACTCTTCTTCGACCGCCTGAGCAAGTTTGCGCGGATTATCAATGTCACCGAACTGACGATCAATCCGATGAAACAGAGTCAGAATAACGAGGGATTCACGATCACGGCCGACTTCGTGCAGCGCACGTATATTTATAAAGAAGAGGTGCCCGAGACGGAGACGCAGCAATGAACCGCAATATTCTTTTCACGTGTGGTTTGATTGTGTTGCTGGCGGCCGGTGGCACCGCATGGTCGCAGGAAGAGACACCCGCGGCCGAGCAAGAGTACTCCCCTCTGACCGACGAAGAGGTCGATGTGTCGGGAATCGAACAGATTCTTCGCGGCGAGGAGGAGGTGCTTGAAGGCAGGATGTTCAGCTACGACCCGGCGGGTCGAAGAGATCCGTTCCGGTCGCTTCTCGGAGGCTTTGAAGAGACCGAAGAGGGGCCTGCCAGGAAGCGCCCTCCCGGCCTGCCGGGGATGATGGTCGAAGAACTTCAGCTCGAAGGCATCATCGACACGCCGAGCGGCATTCTGGCGTTCGTTCTCGGTCGCGACAACGTGTCCTACGTCATCTACCCGGGAACCAAGTTGTACAACGGTGAAGTGGCGGATATTCAGCCCAAAAAGGTGGTCTTCTGGCAATACGTGAATGACCCCAATCGACGGAAACAGTACGACGAAGTAGTGCGAGAAATCACGGATTAGCCGTGATCTGAGAGGAAAAATGGGGGACGGCATGATGATGAAAAACGTCCGCATCCTGGTGGCGGCTGCAGCTTGCGTCCTGCTGGGTATGCCGCTCCTCGCCGAGGAGCCCGTTCCGGTGATTCAGGGAATGGGTGTGGAGGCGGGGCCGTCAGGGCCCGTGCTCCGGGTCCGGGCGACGGGGGAGCTTGAGACGGTCCACTATTCGCCGCAGCCGGGTGTGTGGGTCGTGGAGCTGCCTGAGGCGAGCTGGGACCAAAGCGCGGGACTCATCGTGGAACCCGATCTCGGGATTGAGCGCGCAGAGCTCAACCACGTCGACGAGTTCGGGAAAAAGGTGTCTCGCCTCACGGTCTGGCTCGAAGATCCGGCGCAGCTGACGCTGAGCCGTTCAGCCGAAGGGCTGGAGCTCGCTTTTGCCTCGTTCGGGGACCTCAGCGCCGGTGCGCCGATTGCCGTCGCTCGAGAGGAGGTCGACGTTTCCGCCTCGCGGAAATCTGCGTCGACCACCCGGAATGATTCGCCAGCAGCGATCACCGGCTCCGCGAGCCTGGTCGACGTCGTGCCGGTGCGCACGGGCGACGGAGTGGTCGTCGAGCTGAAGTCGGATCGACCGATTTCGGTGCAGGCGTTCACCCTCCCCCAACCGCGGCGATTGGTTCTCGACCTCGACGGCGTCATCAACCGCGTCGACCGCCACCTGTTGCCGGTGAATTCGCCCCTCGTGAGCCAGGTGAGGGTGGCGCAATTCCAGGCGACCCCGGTGCCGGTGACCCGCGTTGTCGTCGATCTTCGTGACGACGCAGAATATGCGGTCGATGAAACCGACTTTGGTGCGACGGTCAGTGTGGGCACCAATGGTGCCGCCCTGCCGGCGGTCACCGAGAGGGTTGACGTCGCTACCGCGGGGACTATCGAAGTCTCTCGGTCGACGCCCGAGACCATTGAGCAGCCGGAGCCGGCTCAGGAAGTCATGTCGGCGATCTTTGATCCGCCAGAAGAAACCGCGAAGGCCGAGTTCGCCGGCAGTCCTCAGCCGGCCGAACGCAGCCCATGGGTGGCGGACAGCTCGCAGCTGATCGAGCAGGCTGAAGCGGTCACCGTCCTCGAAGGCCCGACAACCTCGGCCGAAGGGTTCGAGGCAACCGAGGTCTCTACCGAAGAGCAGCAGTTCACCGGCGAACCCATCACACTGACCCTCAAGGACGCCGATATCAAGGATGTTCTCAAGACCTTCTCGGTGTTGACCGATATGAATATCGTCCTCGACCCCTCGGTGGGCGGCTCGGTGACGGTGGAACTCCACGACGTGCCGTGGGACCAGGCGCTTGATTTGATCCTCAAGATCAATGGTCTGGACTATGTGCTCGAGAACAACGTGTTGCGCGTCGCGCCGATCTCCAAGCTCGCAGCGGAGAAGAGCGCCAGGGCGGCGTTTGCCGTGGAGCAGGAGAAGGCCAAGCCGATGAGTACGGTTCTGAAACCGATCTCGTACTCCAAGGCGGGCGATATCGCCAACCTCCTGTCGAGCGACAGCTATTTGCTGTCGAGCCGCGGGTCGGTGACGGTGGACGAGCGGACAAACACCCTGATCATCCGTGATGTGATGGATCGGATCGAGGGCATCATGCGCCTCATCGAATCACTGGACCTTCCGACTCCTCAAGTAGTTATCGAAGGCCGCATCGTCGAAACGACCAAGCAGTTTTCACGCGCTCTCGGTGTCACCTGGGGCTTCCGGGGAACCATGGATGCAGAGCATGGAAACGATACCGGATTGAAATTCCCCAACTCGATCGAGATGACAGGCGACGTCCTGCTGCCGGCGACCGCAGCCAATGGTCTGTTTGGACTGACGTTTGGCGATATTCTCAACACCTTCAATCTCGATTTCCTGCTTTCGGCGGCTGAGTCTGACAACCAGGCGAGGGTCGTATCCACTCCACGCGTAACGACCCAGAATCTGAAGACCGCTACAATTCGCTCGGGTCTACAGATTCCGGTGCAGACGGTGGCCAACAACACGGTCACGGTTCAGTACGTCGACGCGACACTGCGCCTCGAAGTGACTCCGCAGATTACCGCAGAGGGCACGGTCAATCTCGACATCTCGATCAAGAAACAGCGTCCGGCTCCGGAATTCGCCGTGACCGGTGGACAAAACGCGCCGATCTTCACGCGCGATGCCGAAACCGAACTCCTCGTACGTGATGGTGGCACCACGGTTATTGGGGGGATTTACGAGCTCACTTCTGGGGACGGCGAAAACAGAGTGCCTGGTATGCACAAAATCCCGCTTTTCGGGTGGCTGTTCAAGAACAAAGCGATCAGGCGAGATCACGATGAGCTCCTGATCTTCATTACCCCGAGAATCGTGAAGTACTAGGTGGAGGATCAGATGAAGCGCACCATCAATCCCGTCTTCGTCGCGCTCGCCCTCGCCGTGGTGACCGTATCCTGCGGTGGCGGCAGCACCCTCGACAACACCGAGGCGTCGGTCTACCTGACGATCGATATCGACGAATACAACCCGGATATCGATATCTGTTCCCAGGGGTTCGACATCGCCATCTCGCAGATGTCGATCGCGTCGGAGACGAAGGACCCCGCGGGAGATGCCACCGCGCAGCAGGACGTGAATTTGAAGCAGTGGGTGGTCAAACCCTATCGCACCGACGGCGGGACGACTGCATCACCGGAGTGGACGTATGACCAGGCAGTCTTCGTTCCCGCGGGCGGTAACGCGGACCTCGAGAACTACAGGGTGTATCCCTTCGAGTACCTGAGTGAGGTGCCGCTGGCGTATCTGCTGCCGGAGAATGGCGGGTTCGATCCCGAAACCGGGAACATCAATATCCGCCAGAGCTTCGAGCTACAGATCTTCGGTCAAACCGTGTCGGGCAAGCGTGTTGCCACGACACCGATATCGATCGCTTTCAATTTCTTCTGTGCGGGCCAGTAACGAGTGGGGGTCTGAAACCATGAAGAGGTTTATTCCGTTTATTGCTCTCTTGACGCTGGTCGTCATGGTTGGATGCTCGGCCGACAGCCCGAAACCAAGTAATGGCACGCCCGGCGTCGTTCCAACGCCGGCGTCCGATACGTGGGCCGTCAGCTCGCTGACCGCATCGAACACCGCGCCGTTCGTCGGCTCTGTCATTCTGTTGCAGGCCGACGTGACCCTCAACAGCTCGGAGGCTCCGGATGACACGGTCGTCACCTTCGAGGCCAGCGGCGGCGAATTCTCGAGCGGTAGCACCACGGCTTCGCCCCTGACCTCGGATGGGTCCGCGTCGGTGGCTTTCGTCGCCGAAGAGGCGGGTTCATACGCGATCAGGGCCCGCGTCAAGGGAGCGAGCCGCGAGATCGTGGTGGAATATCAGGATCGCGCGTCCACCGACGCGCTCCAGCTTTCGGGAGTCGATCCGCGTCGCGGATCCTATGCCGGAGGCGACCAGGTCACGATCACCGGTAAGGGGATCCAGGCCCCGGTGGACGTTTTCTTCGATCTCGACGGCTTCCCCTATCAGGCGATCATCGTCGGGGTGACCGAGAGCGATCCGCTCAGCGCGGACGGCACGATCACCGTCGTCACCCCGGCCTTCACAGGGACAGACACCGGCATCCAGCAGACCGCCGACGTACGGGTGAACACCAACGCGGGCACCGGCTCCCAGGAGAGCGACACGCTGCCCGACGCGTTCGTGCTGCTGCCCGGCGGCGGGCCGCTGATCTTCGGCGTCCAGCCGGCTTCCGGCCGGTCCTCGGGCGGCGAGGTGGTCAACGTGCTCGGCCAGGGCTTCGGTTCGGTGGCCTCTGACCTCAGCGTCAGCTTCGCAGACACCGCCGGGGTGGTAAAGATCGGCACCGTGATCTCGGTGTCGCCGGACGGCACTCAGATCCAGGTCGAGACGCCTCGCTTCAGCACCGTCCCGCTGACCGCCGACGAACCGCAGGACGTGACGGTGGCGACGGTGGACGGCGTGACCTCTCTCGAGGACGCCTTCATCGTGCTCGCCGATGAGCCGACGCCCGAGATCGCGTCGATCTCACCGACCGCGGGACCGCTCGATGGTGGCACGCTGGTGACGATCTTCGGCAGCGGCTTCCAGGTGCCGATGCAGGTGTTCTTCGGCAACCTCACCGCCATCGACGTCAACGTCTTCAACGACACCACGCCGGCCGACAACGACCGCATCACCTGCGTCACCCCCGATTACAGTCAGCAGGGCGACGTGCCGCCGGTGGAGGTCGACGTCAGGGTGCGGAACATGAACTCCGGGAACGAGGCGAGCTACAGCAGCTTCACCTACGGCGACCCGCTCTACATCACCGGCAACACGCCGACCGAGGGCGGCCTCGGCGATCTCGTCATCATCTACGGCTCCGGCTTCGAGGACCCGCTGCAGGTGTTCCTGGGCAATGCGTTGATGGAAGTTATCAGCGTCTCCGGCACCGAGCTCGTGGTCAAGATTCCGGACGATCTGGCGACCGAATGTGGCGGTTCGGCCGGAACGTTCGAGGTCGTTCTCCTCGAGACCGGTCTCAGGACCTCTGGCGGCAACTTCCGCATCGTCGGCAACACCCCGACCGTGCTGTCGGTGAACCCCATCATCCTGCAGGAACAGATGGGTGGCGATCTCTATCCGAATGACATCACGATCACCGGCCAGTCCTTCGCGGACGAGGTGCTGGTGCAGGTCGGCTCCTACATCATGCCGTCGTCCTACGTGACAGTGAACAGCGACACCTCGATTGATGTCGACAATCTGCCTGAGGTGTCGATCCTCGGCATCACCTTTGGGACGACTCCGTGTACGACTGCCGGCGGACTGCCTGGTGCTCAATCGTCGGCGACGCCCCTCCCTGTCTCGGTCACCAACTTCCCGGGGTCCTGTACGGACACGCTCGCTGGCGCCCTGGTCGTCGAACCGTTGGCGAGCACGTGTACCGCGCTGTCGATGTCGGTCTCGCCGACAAACATCGACTTCGGCACCTCTGCAAGCACGCAGACGTTTACGATCACGAACGACGGTCCGGGACCCTACGGATGGACAACCACCCTGAGCGACTCGGACGGCGTGTTCACGGTGTCGCCGACCACCGGCTATCTGAGCCCCGGCGAAGCCGTGTTGGTGAACGTGACGTTCTCTTACGCGGGTGGCGCGGGCACCCACAACGGGTCCATTTCCTTCACGACCAATCCTGTCGGAGTTCCTGGATCAGAGGTGACCGTAACGTTAAATGCAGAAACACCCCCCTAACGGAGAAATTTTCCCGCCGGCCTCGACGGGCCGGCGGGAGTAAATTTCATGGATTATCGTCTCGAGCAATTTCGCTTTGAGCTCCGGGAGGACCCGTCCTCCCGGATATTCTTCAAGCTCGGCGAGCACCTCCGTCGGGAGGGCGAGCTCGAACAGGCGATCGAGATCCTCAAGGCCGGGCTCGAGCAGCACACGAACTACGTTGCCGCGTGGGTCAGCCTCGGCCGCGCGCAGCTCGCCAACGGTGATACACGAGGCGCCCAGACCTCGCTCGAGCGATCGCTCGAGCTCGACCCGGAGAATCCACTCGCTTCGCGCGTGTTGGGAGAAGCGGCGATCGCCAACGACGAGTGGGTGACGGCGGTCAAGGCGCTCAAGCGCGCCCGTGGCCTGTCGCCGCAAGACGATGAGCTCGATGAGCGCATCGAGTTCGTTGAGGCGCGCCTGGCCGACCTCGGCCTGCTCGAAAAGCCGCCACCGAAAGTGGTGTCGGTCGACGTGGAGGGCACTGGGTCCGAAGGGGAGCCCTTCGCCATCCATTCCACCGGCGACACCGGAATCTGGGACGATGCGGACGATGTGTTCGCGGCGGGTGAAGTGGAGGACGATTCGGAAACGGCGGAGGACGGCTCCAAGGACGAGGCCGAGGAGCTGGCCGAGGAGGCGCAGGAATCTGCCGAATCATCCGATGAGTTCGCAGAACCCGAGCCGCTGACGGAGGACGAGCTCTCCTCGATAATGGAAGAGGAGAGCGAGGACGAGGGAGCCGAAACAGCGGTCGAAGCAGGCGATGAGGAAGGCCCTGAGCTCGAAGACTCGGAGATGTTCGAGGAGGAAGATTTCGCGGTACCCGATTTCGAGCAGGATCCGGAATTCGAAGCGGAGCCTGAGGAGGAGCCGGAAGCCGAGGGTGAACCCGGGCCTGCCTTCGACCAGGAAGCGGAGCCCGAAGTCGACGCCGAACCCGAACCCGAGCAAGCATTCGAGTCCGAAACGGAGATCGAGCCGGAATCGGATGCTGAGCCCGAGCCGGAGGATGAACCAGAAGAGGAGCTCGAAACGGTATCGGATCCGGAACCGACCCCTCTGCCGGAGCCGCTGCCAGACTCATGGCCGGATCCGGATTCGGGTTTCAACCTCGAAAAGGACTCGGATGGGATTCCGTTGCCTACCATGACTCTTGCACGTCTCGCCATCGACCAGGGCGACCTCGACCTGGCGGAGAGAACCCTGCGCGGGGTGCTGGAAAGGGAGCCCGATCACCCTGAGGCGATCGAGCTGCTCGAAACCATGATCGCCGGACCTCCCGAAGGTGTTCAGCAAGGGACGGGGCGCGATCTCCTCGACGCCAAGGCGGAAGCGTTGCAGCGTTGGCTGGACGCAGTTAGACTGGCCTCGGAGAGGCTGAAGACGTGAGCTTCGAAGAGTCCATGAACGAGTTGCTGGAGAGCTGTCCAGGGGCCCGAGGCGCGGCCATCGTGGATCCCGACGGCATTCCGGTGGTGGTGAGCCCGGGCGACGGCTCTCTCGAGGTTCTGGCCGCGGAGGTGGCGACCATCCTCCAGGATCTCGACGAGGCTGCCCGGGAGCTCCAGCACGGTCCACTCGAACAGTGCTCTGTGTTTGCGGAGGACGCGACCATCGTTCTGACGACAATTGCGGCGGGTTATTTTCTCGTCCTGGTCATCGGCCGCGAAGGGTTGGTGGGGAAGGGTCGCTTCCTGAGCAGGCTCGCGAGCGCTCGTCTATACTCCGAGTTCATCTGAGGTGACGAATCGATGTTCAAATTCGATGAAATATGCGAACTGATCAAGTTGGTCAGTTCGTCCGGTGTTGCGCAGGTCGAGATCGAGCATGCCGGATCCCGCGTGCGGATCGAAGGTCGTTCGCAGGCTGGGGTCGCCGCCTCTGCATCGCCGGCATCCGCCCAGGCGCCGCCAACCGCTGATCCGCCGGCGGCTTCAGCCGACGCCCCGACCGGCGAGGCGCCGGCGCCTCCAGAGGGTGACGACCTGCATCCGATCGCATCGCCAATCGTCGGCACGTTCTATCGCGCTCCCAACCCCGATGCGGATCCCTACGTCAAGGTCGGCGACTTCGTCGAAAAGGGCCAGACCTTGTGTATCGTCGAAGCAATGAAGCTGATGAACGAAATCGAATGCGACATCAGCGGCACGATCGTCAAAGTGCTCCAGGAGAATGCTCAGCCGGTCGAGTTCGGCGAAGATCTTTTCCTGGTGCGGCCAGCGTGAGATGTTCTCCAAGGTTCTGATCGCAAACCGCGGCGAGATCGCGGTACGGATCATCGCAGCCTGCCGAGAGCTCGGCATCAGCACCGTGGCGGTGCATTCAGAGGCTGACCGCGATTGTCTCCACGCCCAGCTCGCGGACGAGGCGGTGTGCATCGGCCCGGCCGACTCGGCGGGCTCGTATCTGAATGTGACTGCGGTCATGTCGGCCGCGCGGATCACCCGCGCGGAGGCCATCCATCCGGGTTACGGGTTCCTGGCCGAAAACGCGCATTTTGCGGAGATCGTGCGCGAGTGTGGTCTCACCTTCATTGGCCCGCCTCCGGAGGCGATTCGGCTGATGGGCAACAAGTCACAGGCGCGGAGTACGGTGTCGGCCAGTGAGGTACCGATTCTGCCGGGTTCGGATGGACCGCTCAAATCCAGTGATCAGGCGCTCACCCTGGCCGAGGAGATCGGGTTTCCTGTCATTCTCAAGGCATCCGCGGGCGGCGGCGGGCGGGGCATGAGGCTGGCGCGGGATGCAGAGGAGCTCCAGCGCGCGTACGACACTGCCTGGAACGAGGCGGAGAGGGCCTTTGGTGACCCGACGCTGTACCTCGAAAAGTACCTGCAAAACCCCCGCCATATCGAGTTTCAGGTGCTTGCGGACTCGTTCGGAAGGGTCGTCCACCTCGGGGAACGGGAGTGCTCGATCCAGCGTCGCCACCAGAAGATCATCGAGGAGGCCCCCTCGACCGCGTTGACCGCCGAGCTGCGAACCGAAATGGGAAAAGCGGCGGTTGCGGCGTCGCGGGCGGCCAAGTACCAGAACGCCGGCACGGTCGAGTTCCTGCTTGCAGAGGACGGCGGGTTCTACTTCATGGAGATGAACACGCGGGTTCAGGTGGAACACCCGGTTACCGAGCTCGTGACGGGTGTCGATATCGTCAAGGAGCAGATATTGATCGCCGCGGGTGAAGCGATGTCAGTGCCGAAGCGGCGGCAGGTGCGACCGGAAGGTCACGCCTTCGAGTTCCGAATCAACGCCGAGGATCCCCGGACCTTTGCCCCCTCGCCGGGATGTATCACCAAGCTCGCCCTTCCGGGAGGCCCGGGGGTTCGGGTGGACACTCACGTGTACGGTGGTTACACGGTTCCGCCGCACTATGACAGCCTGATCGCCAAGCTCCTGGTCCACGGTGCCGATCGTGAGGAAGCGATCATCCGCAGCCGCCGCGCTCTCTCCATGCTGCAGGTGGACGGCATCAAGACGTCGACCGAGCTGCACCTCAGAATCCTCGATTCAGAGGAGTTCGTGGCGGGGAAAATCGACACCCATTTCATGGAGCGCTTCCTCGGCTGACCTGTTTCTGGCGCCTCGGTCAGGGAATGTACGAAGGGAGCGCACGTACGGGCAGCCAGCGGCCGGGTGATAACATTGTGGGGATGCCTCGCCTCTTCCTCGTTGGCTTCATGGGTGCAGGAAAGAGCTCGGTTGGCGCTGATTTGGCGGACCGCCTCGGATACGGTTTCGTCGACCTCGACGAAGAAATTTCGAAGCGTTTCGGGGCCCCGATTCGGGAGGTATTCTCCGACCGCGGTGAGCCGGTGTTCAGGTCCGCCGAACGTGAAGAGCTGCAACGTCTGGCGGGACTCGACGGTGTGGTGGTGGCGACCGGCGGCGGGGCGTTTTGCAGCCCGGGCAACCGCGAGATCATCCATCGGGAAAGCGGTGTTTCCGTCTTTCTCGATGTGCCGTGGCACGAGCTCAGAAGACGGTTGGCTGGCGATCATGCTGGTCGGCCCATGTACGACGACGCTCAGCAAGCGAAGAGCCTGTTCGGCGAGCGGCTACCGCACTATCGGAGAGCGATGATCCGGGTCGCGCTTGAAGGAACCGAGACGCCCAGCGAGGTCTCCGAACTGGTGCTCGATGCGCTCCAGGAGGCGGCGTGCGGTATCTGATCCTGAGCGACGTTCACGCCAACTGGGAGGCGCTGCAGGCGGTACGCGCCCACGTCCGTCGCAAGAGGTTCGACCGTGTGGTGTTTCTCGGAGATGCGGTCGGCTACGGCGCCTCACCGAACAGGGTGCTGGATTGGCTCCGATCCCTGGGTCACGACCTGGTGGCGGTGCGCGGCAATCACGACCGCGTCTGCGCGGGGCTCGACAGTGCGGAGTATTTCAATCGCTACGCCAGGCAGGCTGCCGAGTGGACCCTGGATCGCCTCGACGACCGAAACCTGGAATTCCTCAGGTCGCTGCCTGCCGGTCCGATGGAGTTGGAAGACGGCCTCGCCATCTGCCACGGGTCGAGCGTCGACGAGGATGCCTATGTGTTTTCCGGCTACGATGCACAGCTCGCATTTGCCGGTATGCCCCATCCGTTGATCTTCTTTGGTCATACCCACGTGCCATCGCTATTCATGTTGCGCGAGGACAACGGCAGACAGACGCTCAAGGTCAGACTGCTCTCCGGCCGCCGCATCGTTCTCGATCTGGATCCTGGCAATCGTTATCTGATCAACCCTGGATCGGTCGGCCAGCCGCGAGACCGCGACCCCCGTGCGGCGTACGCGATCCTCGACGTTGATCAGAACCGGGTCTACCTCTACAGGGTTGCCTACCGGGCGTCGGTCGCTCGCCGTCGCATTCTCGGTGCCGGTCTGCCGCCGGTGCTCGGAGACAGGTTGTTGTACGGGGCGTGAGTCCATGAGGTGCATTCGACCAGTCCTGATGTGTGTGTTGATGGCTGCCACTGTCTCTGCGGCACAGGCGATACGAGATACGAGCTCGAGGCGGGCGTTTCTGTGGCGTGCCCTCGATGGATGGCTGCTGCCCATGTCGCAGGCGTCGGCAATGCGGGAGGACCCCTTTCCGACGGTAAGGGCGCAAGCTGCCGGGGTGATGGCGTCGAATGTCGATCCGGCAAGGATTCCGCTCCTTGCGCGGTACATGGGAGACGGCGACGCGAGAGTTCGCGAGCAGGTGATGCTGGCAGCCGGTCGCATCGGTCCCGCGGGCCTCGAGCTCGGCCTCCACGGCCTCAGGGACGTGACACCGAGAGTGCGCAGGGCGGCGGCATGGGCGGTTGCTCACGGCGGTTCCAGGGCCTTCGAGCCGCTGACAGCGCTCCTGTCAAAAGAGCGCAGTCCGCTGGTGAAAGAAACGCTGCTCGCGAACCTCTGGAGGCTCGAAGAATCCCCATGGCAGGCCGCTGTGTCGTCGTTTGCGGAAAATCCGGACCCATATCTTCGGCGGGCGGCCGCGTACTCTCTCTCGCGGACCGGAGAGTCCACAGCCCGCAAGGCCCAGCGCAAGCTGGTAGGCGACGTTGAACCGGTCATCCGGGCCACCATTCTGCGCGGATTCGAACGAGGATCTCTGGAAAAGGCTGACCTCGAGGTGGTCACGACTGCCCTCCGCGACCCTGACTGGAGGGTGAGAGCTGCGGCCTGTCGTGTGCTCGCAGCCCAGGCTCCTGTAGAGCTCGGACGGTCTGCGATTGACGCAGTGGTTGGCGGTTTCTCGTCCGCTCAACCGCACCTCGCGGTCTCGGCACTGGCGGCTGCCGGCGGTCAGCCGAAAATTGGCACCAACGAAGAGCTGCTCGCTATTGCCGAAAACGGGGAACCGTATCTCGCGGCGGCAGCACTCAACGCCCTGGCTCGACGGGACGCGGCCAAGGCCCGACCTCTGGCCAGAGCGTGGTTCGAATCAGCAGAACCGTGGCGATGGCGTGCTGCGGCTGCTGCGGCCGCCAAGCTCGACGGCGACCTCGAAAAGCAGGCCGCGACCCACGGCGAGCCGTCGGTTCGGCTTGCCTGGCTTTCGGGCCTCGAGAGGACACGTGTCAGCGAGTTGCGTGACAAGCTGCTGACTCTGATCGAAAAAGATACAGATCCTGCAGTCCGCACGCAGGCCCTGTCGCTGATGCGATCTGCCGGCGTCGCTCCGGACGTGGATGATCTTGTCGGGCTCTACACTGCCTGGAAGAGGGATGTGATGCCCGATGCACGGGCCGAGGCCCTGGTTTCGGCACTTGCAACGTCCAAGGCCGCCGAGGAGAGGGCAGGAATCATCACTCTCGGGCTCGCCGATCCGGATCCTGCGGTGGCGGCCATGGTTGTCAACGGAGCGCGGTCGCTTGACCTCCCGGTGACGTTGCCGGGCCGCGAACCCCGCCACGGGCGACTGTGGTACGACAAGCTCGCGAGCTGGGTCGAGGTACCGCGCTGGCTCGACGTCATGACCGATCGCGGCACCTTCAGGATCCGTCTCGACCTCGAGGCGGCTCCTCTCACGTCACGGGAGATCTGGGACCTCGCATCCGGGGGTTTCTACGACGGTCTCGGCTTCCACAGGGTCGTCCCCAATTTCGTGGTTCAGGGCGGCGACCCTCGAGGAGACGGCTGGGGCGGTCCGGGTTTCGTCTTACCGGACGAGCCGTCGCTCCAACCGTTCGACTCGTGGCGGGTCGGGGTGGCGACGTCAGGACCGGAGACCGGTGGCTGCCAGCTCTTTTTCACCCTCCTCCCGGCCGATCACCTGACAGGTCACTACACGAACATCGGCGAAGTCGTGGCCGGACGCGAGGTATTGACCACTCTCAGGGTGGGTGACACGATTCAGAGCATCACCCCGCGCAGCGGCACTGACCTTCCGCAGCTCACTTCCTCCACAACCAAATCAGAGATCGTAAAACGCTGACGTCCGAGATCTGCGTTTGCATCGGCGCGATACGAACGCTGCGAGTGTCGCTCGACCGAAGGAGGAGCTTCACGAGACCTCCTCTTTTGTCACCAAAACGCGCTTTGCACGCCCGTTCTCGACCTCTTCGACCTCGAGGCGCAGCCCATCCCACTTGGTCACGGTGCCTTCG
>JAJDNM010000124.1 GCA_022340665.1 Acidobacteriota bacterium
TCCAGCGCCTCTTTCTCCGCCTCCAGCGCCATGTTCGAGTCGTACATGGCTACGGCGAACTGCACGAACGGGTCCTCGCTCGCCTCGAGCTCTGCGCGGTCAGCCTCGAGCAACGCCAGCCGAGCCTTCACGTCGACAAGGTCCGTGGCGGAGTACATCCCGTGCAGGTTGTACGCGATGGCCTCATTCGGATCGGCATCGCCTTCGAGGTCGAACCACTGGTCGATCGCAGCGACCCTGTCCTCGGCGGGCAGAGCGGCGTAGTGCTCGAGATTGGCCTGCAGCAATGCCATGTCCACCTGCGGATCGAAGCTTCGCGCCGATCGGGCGATCCGTGCTCGAATCCGGCGCAGGTCGCGCTCCTGGTACCCGGGTTTGCGCTCGGCGTCCGGTTTCTCTCGTTCGCGCGAGAGGCGGTACGCGATCGTCGATGCCGAAATCAGCTGGTTATATTTCAGGGAGCTCAGCTCCTGGTCGCGGGCGCGGTGGGCTCGTTGCGCGTCAAGAATCTCCTCGAGCTCGGTGATGGTGCCGCCCCATTCGTTTCGCCGGTCCGGGTCGGCGGCGATCCACGCCGCGAGGTCTGCCTCGAGCGCCCTCTTGCGCGGTATCGAGTGTGATTTCTCGAAACCCGCCTTCATGCCCTGCGCGTTCTTCAGCGAGTTGTTGAGGTAGGAGCTGGTTGCTGCGTAGGCGAGGGCGGCTTCCGGCCTGCCTTCGGTCTCGCGCTCGATGATATCGAGGCTCTCCTGGCGGCGGGCGATGCGCTGTGGATAGGTCCATTGGATGACTTCCTCGACCTCCGAGGCGAGTCGGTACCGGCCGGTCCGTCCCGGGAATCCGACCACCATGACGAAGTCTCCGGCCTCGACGCCGTCGACTCCGACCTCCAGCCAGTGGGCCGGCCGGTAGGGAACGTTGTCGGGCGAAAAATCAGCTGGCATGCCGTCGGGCCCGACGTATGCCCGATAAAATGAAAAGTCGCCTGTATGCCGCGGCCACATCCAGTTGTCGATGTCTCCGCCGTACTTACCGACTGATGACGGTGGGGCGTAGACCAGCCGGACGTCTCTGATCTCGAGCTGGTCATAGAGGCGGAAAGTGACGCCGCCGAAGAACGAGGAGACCCTGCAACGGTGGCCGGCGGTCTTTTCGCACTCGGCGATAATCTGTTTCTCGACCTTTTCTACGGCGTCGAAGCGGGCCGGCCCATCGGCACCCTCCGGAATCGCGGATCGCACGCGGTCCGTGACGTCTGTCACCGAGAGCGTGACGTAGACCCTGGATCCCGGCGCCCCGGCGAGTTCGGCCTCGTGGTCGGATGCCAGGAACCCGTCCTGGAGCAGGTTCATATCCTCCGTCGAGTTGTACTGAATCGTGCCGTAGGCGCAGTGGTGATTCGTGACGATCAGGCCCTCGGGCGAGACGAATGAGGCCGAACATCCTCCAAGTGAAACGATGGCGCCCATCGGGTCGCCGGTGAGATCGGCGAAATTCTCGGGCGGCGTCTCGAGACCCGCGGCGCGAAGGTGGTCGGCGATGTTCGGCAACTGGCTGGGCAGCCACATGCCCTCATCGGCGAAACCCGCGGTCGTAGAAATTGTCAACATGAGGATAAAAACGAAGATACGCATCTGTGAATCCCCCATTCACGTGAGACTGCATCGGGTTGCAGCCGGCGCCATCCTAGCAGACCATTGGCGATCGGGAATCGACGTCGACTGCCGCACGTAGAATGATCAGCGAAGAAAAGGGGTCAGGATGGATTCGATCGAACGCTATCTCGAAGTCTTTGAGGGTCTCAGGCGGCGAAAACGGTGGACCACGGGGACCGATGTGCTGCGCTTTGCGGCCCTTACGCTGGCGGCTACAGACATGGCAGATCCCGGATCCGACCTGGAAGCCACCGCCAAGGCGATGGCCGACGAAGCGGGAGGTTTCTCGCCGCTCGGTTCGGCGATTCGCCACGCTGTCGCTGCCATCCTGATCCGAAGAAAACTCGACCCGGTGACGACTGTCCAGCGAACCAGGGAGACTCTGGACGCCTTCAAAGCGTTCAAGCTCAGCCGCAACGGGGCCCGTCCACTTCTGGCAGCACTGATCCTGGTCCTCGATGCCGATGACAGTGTCCCTTCGAGTGACACCATCGCTCGGCTCAAGGCGATTATCGACCGATGGGACGAGGATCACTGGTTTCTGACCGGAGTCGATGACTACCCGATGGCGGCCATGCACGCGACGCGAGATGTCAGCGTCGAGCAAATCGGAATGGAAGCCGAGCACATCTATCAGCTTCTCAGAGCGGCGAATTACTCGGCCGGAGAGCAGCTTCAGCTCGCCTCGCAGCTGCTGATGTTCTCTGATCAGGGTCCGCGGGAAGCCGCACACCGCTTCGACCGAATGGCGAGGGCTCTGAAGGACTCGAAACAGCGGGTGTGGCAGAGCCACTACGACGAGGTCGCATTGCTCGTTCTCGGTGGCGGTCACGTCGACGAGGTCGTGCCGAGGGTGATCGAGTACCGTGATCGCCTCCGCGAGGAGAAACCCAGACCGACCTCAGACATCGCGTTTTCCATCGCTGCCGGGGTCGTCCTCGCGGAAGAGGTCGAGCGCATGAAGGACCTCGAGGACGCGGCTACCGCCGCCAACTTGAGGGCCGTGCAGGCCATTATCGAAGCGCAACAGGCGGCGATGATTGCATGCATGGCGGCATGTACGGTGACGACCGCAGCCTCGTCCTCGTAGGGCCGCCCACCCAGTGGGCAATAGACTGTGGTCGAGAATTGTATTTAGCAGGGGAGAAAAGGAGAACAAGCGAAAAGGGGAGACGTCACGTCTCCTCTGGCCCTTTTCCCCTACGCTCCTTTTCATACCCCTGACGGGCGAAGCGATCGAAGGCTACCGGTTACTTGGCCAGCCATAACAAACGGTCAACTGTACGCGGCGCGGATGTAGGCTGTAGCAGTGATCAGGGTTCTTCTCCTCGCCGACACCCACCTCGGTTTCGATTTACCGGCGAGGCCGAGAGTGAAGAAGAGAAGGCGTGGGTCGGATTTCTTCGTCAACACTCGCCTCGCTCTCGAGCCGGCTCTGAGAGGTGAGGCTGACCTCGTCGTCCACGGCGGTGATCTGCTCTATCGTAGTAAGGTGCCGTCTTGGTTGGTCGAACAAGCCCTCGAGCCGCTGCTCGAGGTCGCCGATGCCGGGGTACCCGTGGTGTTGGTACCCGGCAACCACGAGCGGTCGGCCCTCCCGTATCCGCTGCTTGCCGCCCACGAGAACCTGCACCTCCTCGATCGGCCGCGGACGGTGGCAATCGATGTGCACGAGACACGGGTAGCCGTGGGCGGGTTTCCGTGTGAGCGCGACGGCATTCGGGATCGATTCGAAGCGCTCGTTTCCGAGTGTGGTGTTTTGGCGGCGGACTCCGGAATCCGGCTGCTCTGCATCCACCAGACGGTCGAGGGTGCGAGGGTCAAGGGTCATACTTTCCGGCACGGTGCTGACATCGTTCGTGGCAGCGATATCCCGTCAGGGATTGCCGCCGTCCTCTGTGGCCACATCCACCGATCGCAGGTCCTGACTCGGGACCTCGGCGGGCAGTTGCTGGCAGCGCCGGTCTTCTATCCCGGGTCGATCGAGCGCACCAGCCTCGCAGAGAGTGAGGAACCGAAGGGTTTCCTGATTCTCGAGCTGGAGACCAGCACCGGCGATGGACGGGTGGCGCGGTGGGTTTTCCACGAGCTTCCCGCACGCCCGATGTGCACGATCGCCCTTGACGTCGCCAACCTCTCGCCGACAGAACTCGAAAGTAAGATACGCGAGTCTTTCGCTGGCCTCGCAGAAGATTCCGTAGTGACGCTGCGGGTTTCGGGAGTCCTTGAAGCGGGTTCGGAGGAGGTGATCAGGGCATCGACCCTGAGAAGGCTCCACCCACCGACGATGTCGGTCACCCTGAGGTATGTAGGCCGGCCTGCTTATCTCACCAGCTTTCGTCGAGAGGCCGGGAAGGTGCGGTGAGATGTGGGGTTTGCGACCCGAAGGGCGCGGACGCGTACTTGATGGAACGCGGAGCACCCTGAAGGGAGCAAACGCCGCAGATTGCTGCAGATTGCCGGCCGCAGCAGACAGTTGGTGAGTTATGCAGGCTAGTTCCAGTGCGTGAGCTGAGGCCAGAGCTGTGAGAGGGGCGGATCGAGCTGCCGGCAGAGGAGGATTGGCCGATTCTCCTCCGCCATGCCCCAGGGGTGATAGTGCTCACCGGCGATCTCAACGGATCCGCAGATTTCTTCAATCGACTCGGGTGACCACTGTAGCCAGATCAGTTGGTCACCGTCGAAATCTCCGGGGCCCCACATCGAGTGGGTCTGGTGGGCGCAGATGGCGGGCGGCAGATCGTGCTGCGGCCCGAAGAGGTTGATCGCTCCCGCCTCGCCATAGTTGCTGGCGAAGATCCCGGTACGCGAGCGCTCCTCCTCCGGCAGCGCCCAGTAGATTTCGGCGATGTCATCGACGAGTTCCGGCCAACCGAACTGATCTCCCCAGATTTGTTGCAGCGGTCCGACATGGGCAACCTCGGTCTTCGAGGGCTCGAAACCGAGGTGCGCCAGGTACTCGACCTGGCTTTGCGGCGAGAGCACCGGCAGGGCGATCGGCGTGAGAAGTGCTCCGAAAAGGAGCACGATCGCCATGATCAGAGCCTTGGTTACGAGTTGTCGTCGCGGCGTCGCGAGGCGCTCGCACCAGGCGGCGATGGCGGCACCGCCGGCTGCGACCAGCATCGGGTAGGCAGGCGCGAGATAATAACTTTTCGCCTTGAACAACATGAACAGTGCGAGGAGCACGGGATAAGTGATTCCGACGGCACGGAAACCTCGTCCCCGGCCGACGATCAGGAACCACAGTCCGGCCAACCATATCGGCGCGGTGATGGGATGCATGATCATGACCTGCTCGGCGAAGAACGGGAGCGGCGCGAGCTCGACGTTCTTGCCTGCCTCGCGAACGTTTTGCAGGTCCACGATCGTCGGGAAATCGTGTTGCCACTGCCAGATGATGTTGGGCAGAAAGATGGCCAATGCGATCGCGGCGCCGAGCCAGATCCAGGGTTTGAGCAGCTCGCGGCGAAGAGGAGTGACGAGGATCGCCACAGCTACAGCGGCACCGAAGAAAAGCGTCGAATGCTTGTTCTGCAGTCCGAAGCCAGCGAGCGCGCCGAAGACGAGCCACAGACGAGAATCGGCGCCGCGAAGGATGAGGATGAGGACGTATGCGCAACCCATCCAGAAGAGGGGCTCGAAGGCGTTCATCGACAGAACGCTGTCGATCATCAGGTGAACTGGTGCGATCAGAATGCCAACCGCAGCCAGGGCTTGCGCGTACGCGTCGCCGCCAAGTTGTCTCGCCAGCAGGACCGTAAGTACCACCATGCCGGCTCCGGCCAGCATCGGCAGGACCCGCAGCGCAGGCAGCGATCCACCGAGAAGAAGTGCGACCTTGGCGTACACGGCGACCAGCGGAGCGCAGTCGACGTACCCCCAGTCCAGGTGTTTGGCGCAGTCGAGGAAGTAGAGCTCGTCGCGGAAATACCCATAGCGGAAGAGCCCTGGCAGGTGCATCAGAAGCTTCGCCAGGACCGCCGCAATGAGTACCGGTTTCGACAGTGGGGAGAGGGGAGGCATGTCCCCGCCTCCGAGGATTTCCTCGTCGTGTGACATGAATTTCCCTAAAATGGCTGGCGACATGTCTTCGAGAGAAACGAACTCGGACGAAAAAGGTTCCTGCCCCAACTGCTCGGCGGAGTTGGGCGGGGACTACTGCTCCTCCTGCGGGCAGCGGCAGCTCGATCTCGATCAGCCGTTCCGCGATATTGCGCGCGAGGCGATGGACTCGTTTCTCGCCTTCGATGCGCGCATCCTCCACACTCTGTGGCCACTCATCAGGCGGCCCGGTTTCCTGACCATCGAATTCATGCACGGCCGCCGCGCTCGCTACGTCCACCCGTTCAAGCTTTATTTCATTTTCAGTCTGCTGCTGTTTGTCGTGCTCGCGTTCTCCGATTATTCAATGGTCCGCATCTCGGAGACCGGTGACGTGGACAACGCCGTACACATCGAACTCTCCGAACGAGAGATCGGGGACTCTGTTATTGAGGAGACACATGATTCGTCGCTCCTGACGAAGGTCCTGGTGCCGCTGGCTGAAGTCGCCGAAGAAGATCCGAAACGTCTCGACCGGCTTTTCACCGACCGACTCGCGAAATCGATTATCGTCTTGGTGCCGGTATTCGCCCTGTTGTTGTATCTGCTCTACCGCGGCCGGCGCTATCTGGCCCACCTCGTCTTCTCGCTTCACCTCCATAGCTTCGCCTTTCTGGCGTTGGTGGTCGGGCTGGCGGTCGACATCGGAATCGGCGCGCCGAAGGACGTCAGACCGGGGAACGGCGTCGCAGCCGTCGTGATTGCCGCGTACACCTTCCTCGCTCTGCGCCGCGTGTACGGGCAAGGTCGCTCGATCACGACACTCAAGATGGTGGTTCTGCTTACCGGCTATATCGTTGCGCTGATCGCAACCATGGCTCTCACCCTCGGCCTGACAGCGGTGACGATCTAATCCGGATTATTCATGCGGCTCCTGCTGCGGCCGGCGATGAACCGCACCCAGCGGTGATTGCTCGCCTCGGGGTGCTCGGTGTACCGCCAAGCACGCCTGCGCGCCTCGTCGGGTCGCAATCCCCACCAGTCACAGCACCTCGCCTTCCCCGCGACGAACCCTCATGAATATTCCGGGCTAGGCCTGCACGCAGCGGATCCCCTCGCCCTTGCGCGCCGGACCGTAACATCCCAGGCACGAAATGCAGGCGGCTCTGCGAACGTCGCCGCGCTGCCAGCGCTTTGGCAGCCCAGGTTCTCGGATCAGGGGGCGGGACATGGAGAAGTAGTCGGCGGCTCCTGAGTCGAGGATTTCCTCGATGACTTCGATCGATCGAATCCCGCCGACGATCATCAGTGGAACCGAGGGGGCCACGCCCCTGATCGCATCGGCCTGTGGCAGGAAATAGGCCTCGTCTTCGGGCGTCTTGATGTCGGGGCGGGCAGCGCCAAGCTTGCCCGAGCCCGGGGTGCCGCCGGAGACCTCAATGGCGTCGACGCCTTCAGTCGCCAGAGCCGAGGCGAGAAAGCACGCATCCTCCTCGGTCGTCGAACCGTCGAGGAAATCCGAGGCGTTGAGCTTGATCATCACCGGAAACTCGCGGCCGACGGCAGAACGTACAGCCCGGTACACCTCGAGGCCGAACCGCGCTCGGTTCTCGAGAGTGCCTCCATACTCATCGTCGCGTCGGTTGCGCAGCGGCGACAGGAACTGCGCCAGCAGGTAGCCGTGGGCGCCGTGCAGCTGAATTCCGTCGAAACCTGCTTTCTGCAGCCGTCGAGCGGCGGCGGCGAAATCGTCGATGACCTGGCGAATTTCTTCGATCGACAGCGCACTGGGCGTCACCGAGTACCCCGGGCTCTCGACGGAGCTCGGTGCGACCGGCTGGAGCCCGCCGTTCTGACGCCGATCCGCCTGGCCACCGCAGTGGACGATCTGCCCGGCGATCTTGCCGCCTCGATCGTGAACCGCCTGTGCCAGATCGGAGAGGCCAGGGAGCGCGCCGTCAGTGTGGACGCCGATCTGACCTTTTGCCTGTTTGCCGACGTCCTGTATATAGAGGTAGCTCGAGATGATGAGGCCGACCCCTCCCTCGGCAAGCTCCTCGTAGATGCGCAGCAACGCTGGTGTGACGGTGCCGTCGTCTGTGGCGAGACCTTCCCAGGTCGCCGACCGGACGAGCCGGTTGGCGAGCTGCATGCCGTTCAGAACCGTCGATTCGAATATCTCAGCCATCTTTCTCGAGTCATTTATCTCATATCTTCAGCAGGCTGCAATCTACGTGGCCGGGGAGGTTTCGGCGCGCTAATATGTCGTGGCCGGGCGGCGTCGTTCACGTGGTACGGCACCCGGCGGTATGCGAGAACTCATCGAAGTGGGGGATAACATGCGGCCGAGCGTCAGATTTCTCAGCGAGGACCTCATCGAACGGATCGTGTCGGAGGCGACGGACCTCCTCTGTACGCTTGGAGTCGATCTTCACAATGACGAGATTCTGGCGATGCTCGGTGATCACGGCGCTCATGTCGACCTGAGCGGTCAGCACGTCGTGTTCACCAGGGACAATATCGAGCGGGCGCTGAGCACCGTCCCGCGCTCGTTCGAGCTTTTCGACGTGCTCGGAAACCGGACTCACGATCTTGCGGGCGACAACGTCCACTTCACTCCCGGCTCAGCCGCTCTTCACATCCTCGACCACGGCAGCCACGAGATCCGCAAGCCCACGACCGCCGACTACGCCGCCTACGTGAAAATCGTGAGCCAGCTGGACAACATCGCGTCACAGAGCACGGCAATGATCCCGGCCGATGTCCCCGAACAGGTCTCCGATAGCTACCGCCTGTTCCTGAGCCTGTTGTATGGGGAAAAGCCGGTTGTTACCGGAACCTTCACCATCGAGTCTTTCGAACTGATGAAGAATCTCCAGGTCGCGGTTCGCGGCTCCGAAACGGCCCTGCGCGAGAAACCTCTGACCGTCTTCTCGTGCTGCCCTACCTCGCCGCTGAGCTGGAGCACGGTGACCTCGCAGAACGTCGTCGATTGCGGGCGGCACGGAATCCCGATCGAGCTCATCGCCATGCCACTGGCCGGCTTCATGGCGCCGGTCACGCTGGTCGGCACCCTCGTAGGACACACCGCTGAGACGTTGAGCGGGGTCGTCATCAGCCAGCTCGCCAACCCCGGCGCGCCGGTCCTGTATGGCGGTTCACCGGCCATCTTCGACGTGCGATACGAAACCACGCCGATGGGGGCGATCGAGACGATGATGATCGACTGCGCGTACTCCGAGATCGGCAAACATCTCGGTATGCCCACCCAGGCGTACATCGCGCTCAGCGATGCCAAGCTCCTCGACGCCCAGTGCGGTCTCGAGGATGGTATAGGCGCGACGCTCGCGGCCCTCGCAGGCATCAACAACGTCTCCGGCCCTGGGATGCTCGATTTCGAGAGCTGTCTGAGCCTCGAAAAACTCGTGCTCGACAACGAGATCTGCGGCATCACCATGCGTATGCTCAAGGGCATCGATGCGAAGGAAGATTTTCCGGCCCGGCCGCATTTCGAAGAGCTCCTGCGTGAAAAGCATCTCTTGATCTCGGAGCACTCGATGCGGTATCTCCGAGAAGAACACCATTTCACCGGACCGGTGATCGATCGGGCGAACCGCCCGCGGTGGGAGGCAGAGGGCGGGCGGACGCTTGGCGACCGAGCGCACGCGGAGGTCGAGCGGCTGATCGGCAGCTATGAGCCGTCCGGTCTCCCGGGCGAAACCAAGCGGGCACTCATCGATCTGATGGGAGAAGAAGCGGGCCGATTCGGGATGGAGAAGCTCCCCGAAAGGCCGGGCTAGCGTTCTGAGACCCCCTCGACGACGATGTCCAGCCGCGGCTCGGACACGACGCCGGGCTCGTCTATGGATGCGACAACCCAACCGAGGGGGATTTTCTTGGAGGCATCGAAGTATCGCCCATCGGTCGAAACCAACTTGACCGCAATCCTTCCGGCGGCCTCGTCGAGCACGAATGGCGTGAAGAGATACAAACGGTCGGAATCCTGATATCGGCA